>JAGONM010000020.1 GCA_017993055.1 Armatimonadota bacterium | reverse complement strand
GCTGGTTCAACATGGTGAGGCAGGGGACCTACCAGGAGTCGTGGGACGGTGGCGGCGTCCAGATGCCCTCGCTCGCAGCCCCGATCCATGTCTGGTTCATGGAGGGCCTCGCCGGCATCCGTCCGGACGCCGGGTTCCGGCACCTCGTGCTCCGTCCCGACCTCGTCGGCGGGCTGACGTGGGTGCGCGCCTGGCACGACGGACCGAACGGCCGGATCGCAAGCGCGTGGTCGCTGGACGGCGCCTCGTTCCGCTGGGACGTCACGATCCCGCCTAACACCACCGCGACGATCCACGTCCCGGCGAAGGATGCAGACGGCGTCAGGGAGTCCGGCGGCATGAAGCCCGTGCGCTTCGAGAACGGCCGCGCGGTTTTCGAGGCGGGATCAGGCAGGTACGTATTCGAATCCGAGAGATAGTCCGCCGTCAAGAGGAGAGACATGACACCGGAAATGATATTCAAGACACTGACCGCTCTGTTCGCCGTGGCCTTCATGGTTCAGGTTTCCGCCGCCGGTAATGCTGAGGCTTCGCTCGATCCTGATCGCATCAAGGAGGTCGCAGTGATGCTGAGGAAGGATGCCCGCGCCCCGGGATGGAGAATCTCGGACCGGAATGCCTGGGAGCGGCTGGGGCGCGACCCTCTTTTTGCCGGCATGGTTCCCTCCGCGGAGAAGGTCCTGGGCACTCCCCTCCTCGATCAGCCCGATGATCTCTACCTGGATTACTCCCGCACGGGCAATCGCAGAAACTGGGAGAGAGTCGCGGTGTCGCGGCGCGGCCATCTCACGACGCTGGTGCTCGCCGAATGCGTCGAGAACAAGGGGCGCTTTCTCCCAAAGCTCGAAGAACTGATCACGGCGCTGTGCGCCGAACGCACATGGGTGCTGCCCGCGCACGATGGGTCGCTCGTCAACTTCAACGGCGAGGACGTTACCATAGACCTTGCCTCCTCGGCGGTGGCATGGAATCTCGCCATGACGGACTGGATGCTCGGCTCCAGACTGCGGCCCGAGGTGCTGGTGGAACTGCGTCGAAAGGTCAGGAGCAGAGTAGTCAAGCCATATCTGGATATGATCCGGGGCAAGCGCGAGGCGAACTTCTGGGTGAGAGCGACACACAACTGGAACGCGGTGTGCCTCGCGGGTGTCACGGGAGCGGGATTGATCGAATGTGACTCGCTCGACGAACGGGCCGAACTCATCGCCGCGGCCGAGATGAACTCGAAGTATTTCCTCTCCGGGTTCACTCCGGACGGATACTGCAGCGAAGGGCTGGGCTACTGGAACTACGGCTTCGGGCACTTTGCCTTGCTGTCCGAAATGGTGAGTCTCGTCACCGGCGGCGGCATCGTTCTTCTCGCACAGCCCGAGGCGCGCATGCCCGCGCTGTTCGGCGCCCGGATAGAGATGGCGAACGGGGTCTCCCCGGCGTTCGCGGACTGCGGCGTCTACGCAAAGCCGTCGGCCGCGCTCATGTGGCTTCTCAACAAGCGTCTTGGGCTGGGCCTGGACCGATACCGCGAGCCGGCTGAAGTATCAAGCCTTGGAGCATCAGGCGCCGGCGGAGGGTTCCTCTGCTCGGCGATGGTATGCGCGCTCGCAGCGCGGGAAAGACCCTCAGCCCGCGAGGACAATCCTGTTGCGGATACCCTGCGCACGTGGTTCAACGACGCCGGGGTGCTCATCTGCCGGCCGCTTCCGGGCTCAAAATCGTCAATGGCCGTCGCCGTCAAAGGCGGCCACAACGCGGAGCATCACAATCACAACGACCTGGGATCGTTCGTGGTCCTCTGCGGCAAGCAGCTCATGCTCCTCGATCCCGGGAACGAGGTCTACACCGCGCGGACGTTCAGCAAGCAGAGGTACGAGAGCAACCTGCTGAACTCCTGGGGCCATTCCGTACCTGTGGTCGCCGGCAAGCTTCAACGTCCCGGCGCCGAGGCCCGCGCCAGGGTCTTGGACACGGCGTTCACGGAGGATTCCGACTCCGTGCGATTGGACCTGAGATCGGCGTATGAGTGTCCCGAACTGAAAAGGTTGGAACGCACGTTTTCCTACATCCGCGTCGGAACCGGCGCGCTCACTGTGCACGATGACGTAGTCTTCGAGACGCCGCAGTCGTTCGGCACGGCGTTGATCACGACCGGAGAGGTGAGACGAGTTGATGAGCGAACGCTTCTCATCACCAACGCCGAGGAGAAGGTGAGGGTCGAGATAGACTGCGGCGGCTCGTCGTTCTCAATCAAGACCGAGCAGATCACCGAGGACTCCCCGATCAAGCCCACTCGGATCGGCATCGAGTTGGATGACCCCGTCACAGCCGCATTCATCACAACGATGATCCTGAGGAACGAGGATACACCATGAGAACTCAGCCGGTCGTCACGGCATCAGTCACCCCTGTACAAATGTCTACCCAGTAAATTTACCTGAATTCCTCCCTGTTAGCATTACTGGCACGAATCTTGCAGGTGATGTTACCAGTAGATGCCTCTCCTTCGCCCTTGCGGCGGGGGATCGGCCCGAGCCCGCAGGAGTAGAGACCTTGGGTTCATCGGCCGAGATGCAAGGTAATGCAGGGGTTGGCGGGAAGCCGCCATCCCAGGGAGGAGTATGCCACATGATCAAATGTTTTTACTGTGGCACCTGGACCAACGGAACGGACAGCGAATGTCCGTCCTGCCGCCGCGCTCTGCAGTGGTCGCCGTTCCTGCAGGCCATCCTGCGACCGTCGCTCGGATGCCTGATGGGCGCCCGTACGCAGACTGCGGCCGCGACGAGTACGTACAACCGCACCTGATCTCGACGTGAACGCGGTCGCCGCGATCAGGCCAAACGCGCCCGGCGGCGCACTAGAGCCACACCCCCGTTGGCCACGGACTCCCTTTTCACCGGCCGCTTCCTCTCGTCAGAGGGGAGGCGGCCGTCGTGCTTTCTCCCAGAGGAAGAACCCGCGCCGGCGTATAACCTTCCCGCAAGGGGGGGGGCCAATGAACGACCTCATCGAGAGCCTCAGGGGCGGCCTCATCGTGTCATGCCAGGCGGCAGAGGGCAC
Source organism: Armatimonadota bacterium (assembly GCA_017993055.1). NCBI lineage: Bacteria > Bacillati > Armatimonadota > Armatimonadota bacterium. Next base: position 67,155 of record JAGONM010000020.1, on the reverse strand, counting down.
ACCGCTCCACGGCAGCCACATCATGGCGGCGATGGCGCGCGCCGCCGAGATCGGAGGGGCGGTCGGCATCCGAGCCGACGGCCCGAGCGACATCCGCGCAATCAAGCAGTCCGTCAATCTCCCCGTGATCGGAATCAACAAGATCGGCCGCTCTGACACCGAGCCTTACATCACCCCCACTCTCGACGCCGCAGAGGAGATACTCGACGCCGGGGCGGACATCATCGCGCTCGACGCGACCCTCCGACCAAGGAAGACCGGCATCCGTCCCGCCGATCTGATCGCACTAGTCAAGGCGCTCGGGGTCGCCGTCATGGCGGACATCTCGACGCTCGAGGAGGGAATCGCCGCCGCCGATGCCGGCGCGGATATCGTGGCGACGACGATGAGCGGCTACACGCCCTACAGCCCCAGGCAGGAGGGTCCTGATTTCGCTCTGATCGAGGGGCTGGCCGCGCGCGTCGGCGTTCCCGTAATCGCCGAGGGGAAGATCTGGACGCCCGAGGAGGCGCGCAGGGCGCTCGATCTCGGGGCGCACGCGGTCGTAGTCGGCACGGCGATAACGAGGCCTCACATCGTCACCGAGCGGTTCGTGAGGGCTCTGGAGAGGTAACCGAGATGCGATCCGCTAGTCCTGAGTGCGCCGGTGAATGACGGCGTGTATCGAAGGACGGTCGCATCTACACGAGGGTTGGCACTCCGTAGGCCGCCCTTCGATACACGCCCAGAGGCGCACTCAGGGCTGACGGGGTGGGGCTTCGCCTGAGAGCAGGAGTACGAGTATGAGTATGAAGAAGAGCATCAGCTACTGGTCTTTCCCCGGCGGACTCGACGGCGCGAAACCCGCCGCCGAAGCGATGAAGGAGGCGAAGGCCGCCGGTTTCGAAGCGATCGAGTTGGGGTACGGCGTCACCGGCGAGGTCTCGCTCGAATCGTCAGACGCTCGACTGGCGAAGGTCCGCCAGGCGTCGAAGGACATCGGCATCGAGATCGCCAGCCTCGGATGCGCCCTGCATTTCCAGTGGCCGTTCACGTCCGACGACCCGGGTATCCGCTCGAAGGCGATGGGGGTCGCCCGCAAGGCGCTCGCCGCCGCCCGCGAACTCGGCACCGACGCCGTCCTGATCGTGCCCGGGGCGGTGGACGTCCCCTGGGACCCCGCTTTCCCGAAGGTCCGGTACGACGACGCATACGCCCGCGCGGCCGAGTGCTTCGGCGAGCTGATCCCGGATGCCGAGGCGGCGGGCGTCGTCATCTGCGCCGAGAACGTGTGGAACAAGTTCCTGCTCAGCCCGCTGGAGATCGCCGCGTTCATAGACCGGCTCGACAGCCCGTGGGTACGGGCGTACTTCGACGTCGGCAACTGCGTCGTCAGCGGCTTCCCGCAGGACTGGATACGCGTGCTCGGCAAGCGGATCAAGCGCGTGCACATCAAGGACTTCCGCAGGAGCGTCGGCAACATGAACGGGTTCGTGGACCTGCTCAGCGGCGACGTGGACTGGCCGGAGGTAGTCCGGGCGCTCGAGGACGTCGGCTACGACGGCCCTGTCACCGCCGAGATGATCCCGCCGTACCGCCACCATCCGGAGGTGCTGATCGAGAACACCTCGCGTGCGATGGATGCGATCCTGGGGAGAAGGCAGTAGCCAGGAGTCAGGAGTCAGAATGAAGATACTGATCGTCGGGGCGGGAGGCATCGGCCTCAAGCACATCCGCGCGTTCAACGGGGTCGAACCGAGACCGAAGCTCTTCGCCACCGACCCGCGCAGGGAGTCGCTCGAGCGCGCCGCCGAACTCGGCGTCGAGCCGCTGGCCGCCGGATTGGATTCGCTCGACCTCTCGGGGTTCGACGGGGTCGTGATCTGCGCCCCCGCTCCGTTCCACGTCCCGATGGCCGCCCGATGTCTCCGAGAGGGCATCCCGGTGCTCTCCGAGAAACCGCTCTCCCACGCGTGGGACGGCGTCGACGAACTGATCGCTCTTTCTGAGCAGCCGGGAGCGCCTTCGTCGGGCGTCGCATACGTCCGCCGGTATCATCCACTCCATCGTAAGGCCGCCGAGCTGATTGCATCCGGCGACTTGGGCGAGATGCTCGTCTGCCGGGTCAACACCGGCCAGCCGTTCACGACCTACCGGCCGGACTACAAAGAGATCTATTACGCCCGCCGGGACATGGGCGGCGGGTGCCTGCTCGACGCGGCGAGCCACCACATAGACCTGGTGCAGTCGTACATGGGGCCTATCCGCGATATGACCGGGTTCATCCGCCACCTCGCGCTCGAAGGCGTCGAAGTCGAGGATGCCGTTGCGCTCTCCTTCGATTTCTCTCGGAACGGCGCGCTCGGCACGATGAACACCAACCAGTTTCAGCCGCACAACGAGGGCATCATCGAGTTCGCGGGGACGGAGGGTTTCCTGCGGATCGTCGAGCCGGAGTTCACGTGCCGGATATTCCGCAAAGGCGCCGCCGATTGGGAGGACTTTGAGGTCGAACAGGCCGACTACCTGGAGGCAATGAGGCGTCAGGCGCAGGCGTTCGTAGATGTGATAGACGGCGGCCCGGCGCTTCTCACGAGCATCCGCGACGCGGCGCACACCCTCCGCCTGTGCCTGAATGTGCTGGAGAGCCAACATGACTGACGTTCGCTCGCTTCTGACTCTCGACGGCAAGACCGCCCTCGTCACCGGCGGCGCGGGGAGATACGGCAGGGTGTTCTGCCGGGGACTCGCTGAGGCCGGCGCGAAGGTCTGGATCGTCTCCCGCGACGGGGTAAAGTGCGCCGGGTTCGCCGAAGAACTCCGCGCCGATGGGTACGCCGCCGACTCGGACTCGATGGACATGACCGACGAGGACGACCTCCGCCGGGTGCGCGACCGCATCCTAGCCGAGGACGGGCGGCTCGACGTGCTCGTCAACAATGCCGTAATCCGGCCGATGAAGTCCTACGACGACGACCTCGATCACTGGCGCGAGTCGGTGGACGTCAACTCGACCGGCATCTTCGCGCCGACCCGCATCTTCGGCGAGGCCATGGAGAAGCGGCGGTCCGGCTCGATGATCAACATCAGCTCGATATACGGCGTCGTCAGCCCCGACCTGCGGGCTTACGGGCGCGAGGGCGACGACTTCCCGCCGGACTACATGTTCCACCGCAGCGGGGTGATCAACTTCACGCGGGCGATGGCGATGCGCTTCGCCCGGTTCGGCGTGCGCGTGAATGCGCTCAGTCCCGGCGGGCTCATGGAGTCGAGCGTGCCTGAGAAGACGCGAGCGTTCTACGAGGGCCGATGCCCGATGGGACGGATGGCGAGCGAGGACGACGTGAAGGGCGCGCTCGTGTTCCTGGCATCTGATGCCTCGGCGTACGTGACCGGCCAGAACCTGATCGTGGACGGCGGCTGGACGATATTCTGACAGCCGTCCCATCCGTCCCATGAGTCCCATGTTGTACGCCCTACCGATAGACACACGTTCGGGAAGGAGTTGTACTCCTTCCCGCGCGGCTGGATGGGGAGTTGAACTCCCCAACTGGTATCGCGGGCTGGAGTGCAACTCCAGCCCGAACGTTGCATATGTCCCATAGAGGTGTGAGATGCTCAAACTCGGCATCGTCGGACTGAGCGAAGGAAACGGCCACCCGTACTCCTGGGCGGCGATCATCAACGGCTACGACCGCGCGGCGATGGACTCCTGTCCGTTCCCGGTCATCCCGCAATATCTCGGCGCGCGCCCGGAGAGAGACTTCGGCATCGAGGACGCGCGGGTAACGCATATCTGGACCCAGGACGAGGCGGTCTCCCGCGACGTCGCCCGCGCCTCGAGGATCGAGAAGGTAGCGCCGAACCTCAAGGACATGATCGGCGAGGTGGACGCCCTGCTGCTCGCCCGCGACGACGGCGAGAAACACCTCGCGACGGCCGCGCCGTTCCTCGACAATGGCATCCCGGTCTTCATAGACAAGCCGCTGACCGACAACGCGCGCGACCTCGCCGCCTTCCGCGAACGGTATGCCGGCGGTCAGCCGATCGTCTCCACCTCGTGCTTCCGGTACTGCATGGAACTTCTGTCCCTCGCGGGTGACGAGTGGACGTACGCGAGCGCGGTCTCCCCGAAGTACTGGCGGACCTACGGCATCCACATCCTGGAGGGGGTCCGCGCGGTGATGGGCGGGGGCTTCAAGGCCGTGAGGGATGTAGGCCCGGGCAGCCGGGCGCAGGTTCAGCTCAGTTGGCTCGACGGGCGGTCGGCACAACTGGAGGTCGTGACCGGGCTTGCCGGGCCGATCGCGTTCAACTTCTACGGGGCCGATAAGTGGGTCCGAGTGGACAGCTTCGACACGTTCAGCATGTTCAAGGCCCAACTCGAGGACTTCGTGAGGTTCGCAGAAAGCGGCATCCCGCCCTTCCCGCACGAGGAGACGCTCGAGATGGTCTCGGTCATCGTGGCCGCGCAGGAATCGAAGGCGAGGGGCGGCCGGTGGGTGGATGTCAGCGCATAGGTCCTATGGGTCCCATGCGTCCCATTCTGCGGTTTGGCGGAGGTATACGTGTCATCTGAGACAGTAATCGGCGGACTGACGATCTGGGACTACCTGGTCGTCCTTGCATACGGGGCAGCGATGCTCGGCATCGGGTGGATCTGCTCGCGCAGGCAGACCAGCACCGAGGAGTACTACCTCGGCGGGCGGAGCATGCCGTGGTTCATCGTCGGACTCTCGACGATGGCGACCCTCGTCAGCACGATCACTTACCTGACGACCCCCGGCGAGATCATCAAGAACGGGTACGGCGTGCTGTGGGGGTCGCTGGCCGTCTGGATCGCGTTCGTCCCGATAGGCTACGTGATCATCCCGCGCATCATGGCCCACCGAATCGTCTCCGGCTACCAACTTCTGGAGGCGCAGTTCGGCCCGGGCATCCGGAAGGCCGCCGCCGTACTGTTCGTGCTGACCAGGCTCGCGTGGTCGGGGCTCGTGATCTACACTTGCAGCGTCGCCCTGGCCGCGATGACGGGCTGGCCGATCGAGTACATCCTCATCGCGGTCGGCGTCGTGACGACCGTATACACGACAGCCGGGGGCATCCGCGCCGTGATGATCACGGACTCCACCCAGGCGGTCATACTGATAGTCGGGGCGGCGCTGGTCACCATCTATGCGATGGTTCACGCGCACAGCTTCACCGGATGGTGGCCGGACCTCGGCAGCCCGGAGGTCAAGCCGCTGCTGAACTGGCCGAAGGTCCCCGCGTATCCCAGCGCGATCACGAGGCCGCTCACCGACATGTCTCAGCGCATCACCGTTCTGGGGATCATCGTGTACTACGTGATCTGGTGGATCTGCACCGCCAGCTCCGACCAGATGGCGATCCAGCGCTACCTGAGCACCCGAAACGCGGCCGTCGCCAGGAAGAGCTTCCTGACGAACTCCTTCGCCAACCTCGTGCTCGGAGCGGTGCTCGCGCTATGCGGGTTTGCCCTGCTCGGGTTCTTCCAGGCGAACCTTAACGTCGTTCCGGCGCTGAACGTCCTGAAGCCCGACGTCAAGCCCGACGAACTTCAGCATTGGATGTCGCTCGGGGGGATGGCAAAGCAGTACTACACCCTGACCCACGCGGCGGACAAGGTGTTCCCCTGGTTCATCGCGCACGTACTGCCTCCGGGAGTTTCCGGGCTCCTGCTCGCGGCCCTCTTCGCCGCCGCGATGTCGAGCATCTCGTCCGGCATCAGCTCGATCAGCACGGTGCTGATGGTTGACTTCGAGAAGGTGTTCGCCCGGGGCCTCGACCCGGACGCCCAGCTCAGGCGCGCGAAGATCATGGCCGTGGTGATCGGCGCGGCCAGCATCGGGGTGAGCTTCCTGCAGAGGCTGATCCCCGGCAACTTCATGGAAGTCGCGCAGAAGATCAACGGGTTCTTCGTCGCCCCGCTCGCGGCCCTGTTCATCATGGCGTTCTTCATGAAACGGTGCAACCGGCAGGGCGCGTGGGTCTCGATCGTCGTCGGCTTCCTGGTGGCGGGACTAATCTCCTACTACACGGAGATCACGACCTGGTACCACGCGGCGGTCCTGCACCAGGCGAACTACCAGCCTGTCTATATGTCGTTCACGTTCATCCTGCCCGCCGCACTCGCCGCGAGCCTGATCTCGGCCTACATCGTCAGCCTATTCTTCCCTGCGTCGAAGACGAACCTGGCGGCGGAAGAGGCCTGAGGCGTCACCCTGAACTTGGCTCGGGGTCCGCGGTCCGGATGCTGAAACGAGTCCAGCATGACGGTCGGACCGGTGCGCGCCGAATCAGGTTCGGCATGACGGCGGCTCGATGTCCGCCACGATCACGACTCTCCGCCCGCCGGTGATCTCCATGATCCGCTCGACCGTCATGCCGGGGCACGGGTTGACGTAGAACACCTGGTCGTCGCGCAGGCCCTCGAAATAGGGCTGCAGGTCCTCCGCCGCGCGGTCGTTGAGTTGGAGGCACTTCAGGGACCGCATCTCCTTCCACACGGGGATGTGCTGTGTGTGCGTCCCGCAGAGGTGGATCATCCCGCCGTACGGGTAGGCGCCGAGGAGCGCATCGTCCAACTCCGCGACGAAGTCCCGGTAGAGTCCCGGCGGAAGAAGCTGGGTGGAGCACCCGCACAACTGCCCGTGCCCCGGCGGCTGAGTCCGAAATCCCGCCACCACCGGCTGAAGCTGCTCGAACGGCAGGCGCTCGATGAACCACGTGTGCATGAAGCACAGGAGATCGTTGATGATCTTCAGGTCGCGCCTCGCCGCTTCCGGGCGCTCGTGCAGGGCGAGCAGGATCTCCTGCCCGTAGAGGTTGAGGGCCACGTTCAGCGCGCTGGCGATAGTCGGCAGCCCGAACAGAGGGACCGACACCCCCAGGCCGAGGAACGCCTCCGCCGCTCTCCTCGCAAGCGCCCATGTGTCATCCCCGTCCATATCCGGTGTCGCCAACATACCGATCGGCTGATCGAGCGGCCTCACCTGCCAGTTGTTCTCGTGCAACTCGTACACATGCGCCCCGAACATCCGGTCAACGAAATGCACCCCGTACGGCCCGAACCCGATCACCGGCGGGCGGAACACCTCGGCGTCCCGGAGGCAGCCGGCTTTCGCGGCGAGATCGGCGGCGGCCTCGCGCATCCACCTTTCGGTCTCCGTGTAGGGGTTCGACGCCCCGACGCCCGGAACGCCGTGAAGGACGAAGGCGGTCGGGAGCGCGCCGCCGGCGAACAGCGACCGGAGCCGCGCGAAGTGGGCCTCGCGCGCGGCGATCAGATCGGGGTCGTTGAGTATCGTACGACAATCGTCCAAGGCAGGGCTCCGTGCTTAGTCTCCAGGCCATTGTCCCACACTCCGTGGCCTCGGTTCAACCGCGGTTTGACCCTCCCGATCGGACGTGATACCATCGTGACTGCATGACCGTCTCTCGATACGGTTTCCGGAGAAGCCTACTCGAGACTGACGGCTCCTGGACCCGAGACCCAAACAGACGAGGTGATACATGAACTGCACGGACCTGATACGGCTTACCGTACTTACGCTCGTGGCCGCCGGAATATGCGCCTGCGCGAGCCCCCATCCCGAGTGGAAGAACGCCCTCAAGCCCAAGGGGAAGCCCGGCCCGGAGCTGACCCTCGCATCCGGCGGGAAGACCGCCTACACCATAGTCCTCCCCTCGAGCCCGACCTCCCAGGAGGAAAAGGCGGCGACCGAGTTGAGGAAGTGGCTCGGCGAGATGACCGGGGCGGAGTTCCCGATCGCGGTGGAGGTGGACGGGTACAAGCCATCCGGCAGGGCGATCAGCATCGGGCGCACGTCGCTCCTCGAGAAGTCGGGCATCCCGCCGTCCGACCTCGGGAACGAGGGGTACGAGATCGCGGTCAGGGGCAGGACGCTCTTCCTGCTCGGCGGGAAGACGCGCGGCCCGATCAACGCCGTACTCGCGCTGCTGGAGGAGGACCTGGGGTGCCGCTGGTATGATCGGCAGTCGGCCGCGGCAGCCGACTACGCCTCGGTCCCGAAGACCCCCGACCTGAGGTTCCGGCCCGTGCCGAGGCGGTTCGCGCCCGTGCTGGAGATACGCGACCCCTTCTACTGGGACGCATTCGACGGCGCGTGGTCGCTTATGAACCGCACGAATTCCCCGTGGGCGGCCGTACCGGAGGAGTTCGGCGGATACATTGACTACGCCATGTTCGTCCACACCTACGAGGCGCTCGTCCCGCAGGCGAAGTACTTCAAGGACCATCCCGAGTACTACTCCGAGCTGAACGGCGAGCGCAAGCCCGTCCAGCTCTGCCTCACGAACCCCGACGTGCTGAGGATCGTCGTCGAGGGCGTCAAGGCGAAGCTCAGGGAGATGCCGCACAGCGAGATCATCAGCGTCTCCCCGAACGACACCACGGGCTACTGCGAGTGCGCGCAGTGCAGGGCGATAGACGACGCCGAGGGCTCGAAGTCCGGCACGCTCATCAAGTTCTGCAACGAGGTCGCCGACGCGATCCGCGGCGAGTTCTCGGGCGTGAAGGTATCCACCCTCGCCTACCTCGGCACGTTCATGCCGCCGAAGACCATCAAGCCGCGTGACAACGTCGCCATCCAGCTGTGCACCGACAGCCACGCCTGGAGCAGGCCGTTCCTACTCGTCACCGAGACCGAGAAGTTCCAAGCGGCGATGAAGGCCTGGGCGGCGCTCGGCGCGACGACGCACATCTGGGACTACACGACGAACTTCAGCCACTACTCGCTCCCGATGCCGAATATGCAGGTCGTGACGCCGGACATCCGCTGGTACATCGAGCACAACGCAAAGGGGGTCATGCTCCAGGGCTCCTATCAGAGCCCCGGATCGGACAACGGCATCCTCCGAAGCTGGGTCTGGGCGAAACAGCTCTGGGACCCCTCGCTCGACACGCGCGCGCTGATGAGGGACTTTGTATTCGGCTACTACGGGGCGGCCGCCGGGCCGATATGGGAGTACAACGACCTGCTGTGGGACATCTGGGAGGACTACCACGGCAGGCCGCACACTGACGACAACCCGCTGATGGCGAGCATCCGGTACACGCCGGACATCGGCTTCCTCTCGACGGGGTTCCGGGAGAAGTCGCTCGCGCTCTTCGAGGCGGCGGAGAAGCTGGCCCGGACGCCCGAGACCGCGCGGAGGGTGAGGCTGGCGAAGCTCCCGGTCATCTACACGGAGCTGTGCCGGGGCCTCGGGTTCAACACCGACGGGGGCGAGCTCGTGCCGGGGACGAGGCGCGAGGGCGTGGACTACGCGGCACTCGTCGAGCAGTTCGCCCGGACGGTGGCGGAGGAGAAGGTCACGGTCTTTCGCGAGACATGGGAGCCGGGTGAAGCGCAGAAGCGCGTCCAGTTCCACCGGGACCGGCTGGCGTCGGACGGGGGGAAGTGACCGAACGACAACGTCCGCCAGGACGTCCGCCATATATGGTTCGGCGGATGGCGGATGTTCGCCCGGGCGGAAGATATACCTCTTGCAGAACCCTTTGCACTATATGGGTGCATCTGCAGAAGGTGGCGGCGCTAGATGGTTTTCGCCAAGCTCTTCGCCATATAGTGTCTGGCGAAAACGCGAAACCTCAGAGGCCGCGACCAGGTTCGGCAGACCTTCGGCACTATATAGTGTTGCCGTACTTCCGAAGGTCTGAGCGTGAACCGAGTTGCGCAAGAACTTGCGCAGTATATAGTGTTGCGCAACTGCACAAGTTCCGAGCGCGAATCTGATAAGGGCGAAGATGCATTTCACGGAAGGCCACGTTTGCAGGCCCGCTTTGTGGGCGGGCCTGCGTAAACGGCCCATGTGTCTTGGCGAAATGCGGGGGATTGCGGCCCCAGCCGCCCTTCCCCTGAAACGAGTTCAGGGCACGCGCCGGAGCGCGCACTCAGGGCTCACGGTCTCCGTCGCGCAACGACCACGTCATCCTGAACTCGGTTCAGGATCAAGCGCCTTCCTGGATGCCGGATCGAGTCCGGCATGACGGCAAGGTGACGGCGGTAGGCCAGCCCGGGTTCGAGTACGAGTACGAGTAGGAGTACGAGTACGATTGCGAGCAGGGGCGAGCCGCCCCCTTGCGCGCGCTCGCCCCACGGAGTACAATCTCCCCAGCAACCACCAGAGGAGTCCCAATGCTGTCAACATTGAGTCTGAACGGCGCCTGGAAGCTGAGAGGGTTCGACGGCCAGCACGGCCGCCCGGAGAGCTACCTCGGCCCGGACGCCGACGAGCGCATATTCATCGAAGCCCGCGTCCCCGGCGAGGTCCACCTGGACCTCGAGCGCGAGGGGCTGATCGGGGACTGCAATTTCGGCCTGAACGCGCAGGCCGCCCGATGGGTCGAGGAGCAGGTGTGGGTCTACCGCACGCGGTTCGACGCGCCGGAGGAGTCGCTCTCCCGGCGCGCATGGCTCGTCTTCGAGGGCCTCGACCTCGACGCGGTTATCTACCTGAACGGCGAGGAGATCGGGAAGCACGACAACTGCTTCGTACCGTGCAGGCTCGACGTCACCGGGAAACTGAAGGCGGGGGAGAACGTCCTAGCGGTGCGGATCGAGAGCGGCCTCTACTCCGTGGCGGAGAAGCAGGCGGAAGGGTACGCGGGCGGCCTCGAGAACCGGCTGACGAAGCGCCCCTGGCTCCGGAAGCCGCAGAACTCGTTCTCCTGGGACTGGAGCCCGAGGCTGATCAACGTCGGCATCTGGCGGCCGGTGCGACTCGAGTGGACCTCCGCCCCGAGGATTGACGCGGTCGCGGTGTTCCCGGAGCTTTCGGACGACCGCAGGAGCGCGGTCGTCAACGCGCGGGTCTTCGTGGACAGCCCGGACGAACGGAAGGCGGTCGTGAAGGTGCGGGTGTCCGGACCCCAGACCCCCTCGGCCCGGAGGCCGGTCCCCCTTGGCAAGGGGGACAGCCGGGACGCTCCCCTCCTTATCAAGGAGGGGTTGGGGGAGGTTTCGGAAGGCCGCGCGACACAGAACCCCCTCGGCCCGGAAGCCGGTCCCCCTTGGCAAGGGGGACAGCTTGAGGTCGAACTCCCGGCCGGCATCTCCCGCCAGGACGTCTCGGTCGAGATCGCGGACCCGGAGCTGTGGTGGCCGATCCCCCACGGGGGACAGCCGCTCTACACCGTCGAGATCGAGCTGCTCGTTGACGGAGAGGTGGTTGACGCGGCGGCCAGGCGCACCGGCATCCGGAACATCCGCATCAACCAGGACAAGCATCCGGTGGTGGGGGAGCACTTCATACTCGAGGTGAACGGCAGGCCGATCTTCGCCAAGGGCGGCAACTGGGTGCCGGCCGACATGATCTACGCGCGGCCGGACGCCGACCACTACCGGAAGCTCGTCCGGCTCGCTGTCGAGGCGAACGTCAACGCCCTGCGCGTCTGGGGCGGAGGGCTCTACGCGGACCACGCCTTCCTGGACGCCTGCGACGAGATGGGGGTGCTCGTCTGGCACGATTTCATCTTCGCCTGCGCGAAGTACCCGAGCGACGACGCGGGGTTCCTGCAGAACGTCCGCCGGGAGATAACCCATCAGGTGCGCGACCTCTCCCCCCACCCGAGCCTGCTCGTCTGGTGCGGGAACAACGAGCTCGAGTGGGCGGCGTGGTCGTGGGGGTTCGACCGCAATCACCCGCACCCGGACTACGCGCTCTATCACCTGGAGATCCCGCGCATCGTGAAGCAGGAGGACCCGTCGCGCCCTTACTGGCCGAGCTCGCCCTACTCCACCGAGGGCCGCCACCCGACCGACCCGACGACCGGCGACCAGCATCCCTGGCACGTCTCGCTCGGCGCGGGCAAGGGAGACTTCTGGGAGTACCGGAAGGACGTGAGCCGCTTCCCGAACGAGGGCGGAGTGCTGGGCGCGTCCGGGATGGCGACCCTCAGGCAGTTCCTCCCCGAGGACCAGCGGCGCGTCTTCTCGCCATCCTGGGAGTTCCACGACAACGCCTGCAACTACTGGCAGGATTCGGGGGTGTGCTACGACATCCTGGAGCGGTGGCTCGGGAAGACGCCGGACGACCTCTCGTTCGAGGACTACTGCTTCTACAGCGGGATCCTTCAGGCCGAGGGGCTTCAAGAGTACTCGAACAACTTCCGCCGGCGGATGTTCAGCTCGTCGTCGGCGATCTTCTGGATGTACAACGACTGCTGGCCCGCGAGCCACGGGTGGACGATCGTGGACTACTACCTGCGCCGGAAGCTCGCATACCACCCGGTCCGCCGGGCCTTCGCGCCGGTGCACGTGATACCGGTTACGGACGGCGAAAAGGTACTCATTTTCGGGGTCAACGACACGCCCGAACCGTGGACCGGCGAGGTCCGCTTCGGGCTCTTCCGGCTCGACGGTGGGGAGACCCCCTCGGCCCAGAGGCCGGTCCCCCTTATCAAGGGGGACAGCGCTGCTCCCCTCCTTGACAAGGAGGGGCTGGGGGAGGTGAAGGTCACGCTCGCGCCGAACGCCTCGACAATCATTGGCGAGATACCGATGGAGAGTTGGAGGTCACTGGGAGAGGACTCGTCCGGCGCGTTCGCCATCCTGCTGAAGGACGGAATCACCGTCAGCCAGAACAGGGTCTTCGTCACGCGATTCAAGGATCTGAAGTTTGCCGAGCCGAAGATCGAGATCGAGCGACGGGGAGATCGGGCGGTGTTCGCGTCGCCGACCTTCGTCTGGGCGGTCTGCCTCGACCCGGATTGCGATTCGCCCGCCGCGGACGACGTCTTCGACCTCCTGCCGGGCATCCCGTACGAGGTCCCCTGGCCGGAGGATGCGCCGCTTCCGACCGTGCGGAGGTGCGGATCACCGATTCGGTAGTCAGACCCGTCCGATATTTATGACTCGTCTGACTGGAGGTACCAATGGACACGTCACGCCGCAGGAACTTCATCGTGAGAGGGCTGCTCGCACTCGCGGGAGGGCTGCTCGGACGGAAGGCGCTCGCCGCCGACACACCGCAGACCGAGGAAGGCCCGCTCACGACCGAGGGCCAGGTGCTCAAGAGCAGCGTCTACAAGGGACGCCCGCCGATGGAGCCGCTCGACACCATGATACGCTTCGAGCGGTCCGACGAGACCACCGGGACCGTCGGCACCCAGGAGATTCTCTCGCTGATGCACGAGCAGAAGGGGAACGGCACCTCCTATCCCTGGACGATCTATTCGCACCTGACCACCCACCACACGGGCGGCGACGCGTGCGTCCTCTGCTCCCGCCTGACCAAGAACGGGCCGGGGTGGTCGTGCGGTCTGCACTCGGAGGTCTTCAATCACGGGCGGGCGGTCGCGCTCGGCATGAACATCGAGATGACGAACCGCTACACCGGGCCCGACTCGACCCAGATGATCGGGCTGAACATCCAGATGCTCCCGGGAGAGCCGATGCAGTACGGCATCCAGGTCCACGGCGAGGGGCATGTGGACAAAGGCATCGGACTGAACGGGGTCGGTGAAACCGGCCTCGACGTGGCAGGCAAGTACGGCACCGGCATCCACATGCACGGGCACGATATCGCTCTCGACGACGACGGCAAGGTCCGCGTGCGCTACAAGGACGGCCGCATCGAGTTCCTGAACGGCGACAAGGTCATCGGCCATATTGACGCTGAGGCGGACGACCACGCACTCTAGGAAGGACGACGAACCATGAGTCCGCGGGAACGAATGCTCACCGCCATCAACAACGGCAAGCCCGACCGCCTGCCGGGGCAGGTTCACGGCTGGATGGCGCACTACCTGCAGCACTACCTCGGCGGCGTTGACCAGTTCGAAGCCTACGAGCGGTTCGGGCTCGACATGGCGATCTACGTCGGGCCGAAATGGTCGTACGACGAGCGCGACCTTGCGAACTGGCAGGTCGAGCACACCGACCTCGGCACGGACGCGGACGGCGTCCGGAGTTGGACCCAGACGATCAGGACGCCCGGCGGCGAACTGCACACCGCGGGGGCTGCCAGCGAGATCACGCCGTGGACGACCGAGCCGCTGATCAAGACGAAGCGGGACTTCGAGCTGTTCGACCGGTACTTCCCCGTGCCCAGCGGCGTGGACGGCTCGCCGGTGAAGGCGTGCCTGGAGAGGCTCGGCGACAGGGGGATCGTGAGGGGCGGCCTGTGGAGCTACGGGCAGGTCGGGGCGTGGCAGAGCTTCTGCTTCATGGTCGGCACCCAGGAGGCGATCATGTTCGCGGTGGACGAGCCGGAGTGGGTGCATCACGTCGAGCAGGCGATAGTCGCAAAGCAGTTGAAGGTCGTCGAAATGATGGCCGGCGAGGTCCCTCTCGACCTGATCGAGCTTGGCGGCGGCGCGGGATCGAATACGGTCATAAGCCCGAAGCTCCACGAGGAGTTCTGCCTGCCTTACGACAGACAGCAGGTTGACGCGCTCCACGCGGCGGGGTACAAGGTCGTCTACCACCTCTGCGGCGGGCTGATGAAGATGCTCGACCTCGTCGCCGCGAACGGCTCGGACGGGCTGGAGACGATGACTCCGCCGAGCATGGGGGCCGACTGCGATCTGGCGCTGGCCGAAAAGCTGGTGGGCGACAGGCTGTTCTTCGTCGGGGGGTTCGACCAGAACCGCGGCTTCGAGCACGGGACGCCGGAGATCGTCAGGGAGATGGTCCATGAACTGCACGCGGCATGCCCGAACGGCGGGTACATCTGCTGTCCGAGCGACCACTTCTTCCACGGCGACCCGGAGAACCTGCAGGCATTCGCGGACGCCTTGAGGGAATGCGTATACTGACCGGCGGCGGATGATCGCCGCGAATCCAGATGGAGGCAGCACATGCCGGTATTCAGGTCCGGGAAGGGACTCGCGCCCTCGTGGTGCGAGATGGAGTATTTCGACGTCACTCGTCTCGCTCCCGGCGAGACGAAGGTCTTCGAGCGGGTCGGCGAGAGGGAAAAGCTCATCGTCTGCGGCGGGAAGTGCAGGGTGTCGTCCGGCGGCCGGGCGGTTGACGCCGAACCCAACGCGAACCTCGACCTTGCGCCCGGCGCTCATTTCGAGGTGACCGACGTCACCGAGGAGGCCGTCCTCATCCGCATGTGCGGACGGTGGGGCGACGAAGTCGGCGGCTCGGGCATTTTCCCCGTGTGGAACGACGAAAACCCGGTCGAGCGGGGCGACAAGACCGAGTACCCGAAGACGACCAGCTTCGACAACCACTTCCACGACTGCGACGAGTACTGGATCTTCTTCAGCGGGCGGTGCGTCGCGGTGTCGGAGGGGAAGTCCTTCGAGGTCGGGCCCGGGGACTGCGTGGCGACCGGGATGGGCCATCACCACGACGTGCAGAGGGTGATCGAGCCGGGGGCGGCGGTCTTCTTCGAGACGACGATGGAAGGCGCGAAGCGTCCGGGCCACCTCTGGGAGCACGCGCACGGCCCGGCCGAGCCGAAGCCGGAAAGGGTCTGAAAGGCGGTTGGGGATGAGAGCGACGTGCCTCGTGTTGGGAATCCTCGCCCTGGGAGGTCTGACGATGAACTGCTGTGAGGGAGCGGCGGGCGCGCCCGTGAAGATGATATTCGACACCGACATCGGCAACGACATAGACGACGCGCTCGCTCTGGCGATGATCCACACGCTGGCTGACCGGGGCGAGGTCGAGCTGCTGGCCGTGACGGTGAGCAAGGACAACCCGTGGGCGGGGGTCTACGTGGACGTGGTCAACCGTTTCTACGGCAGGCCGAGGACGCCGATCGGCACGGTGCGAGACGGCAAGACTCCCGACGACGGATACGCAAGGGTCGTGGCGGAGCGCAGGGACGGAAAGGCGTTCGCGTACCCCCGTAGGCTCGGGTCGGGCGCGGACGCCCCGGAGGCGGTGAGCCTTCTCCGCAAGACCCTCGCCGCCCAGCCGGACGGGTCGGTTGTCATCGTGAGCGTCGGTTTCATGACGAACCTCGCGCGGCTGCTCGACTCGAAGCCGGACAAGGCGTCGCCGCTCACCGGCATGGAACTCGTGAAGGCGAAGGTTCGGGAGTACGTGATGATGGCGGGGGCCTTCGGGCCGGACCCGGGCGGGGAGTACAACGTGGTGCAGGACGCCGAGTCCGCGCGCCGGGTCTTCGAGCGCTGGCCTACGCCGATCGCCGCGAGCGGGTTCGAGATCGGGGCGGCGATACTCTACCCTGCCGAGAGCATCGAGAAGGACTACGGGTGGGTGAAGAACCACCCGGTCGCCGAGGCTTACCGGGCGTACATGAAGATGCCGTACGACCGCCCGACCTGGGACCTGACGGCGGTCCTCTATGCCGTCCGCCCGGACAGGGGCTACTTCGGAGTCTCGCCGAACGGCAGGATCACGATGGACGAGAAGAACGTCACGAGATTCACAGCCGACGAGAAGGGCAGGCACCGCTACCTGACGGTGACCCCCGATCAGATTACCCGCGTGCGCGAGGCCTGCGTCTTTCTGGCATCGGCGCCGCCGACAAAGAGGAGATAGATGCAGTTCACGAACCCGTTCGACGCGCCCGGCAACTGGTACAAGGCCAATCTTCACACGCACACCACCATCTCCGACGGGGATGCCTGCGCCGCGGAGCGGATCGGCCGGTACCGCGAGAGAGGATACGATGTCCTCGCGATCACCGACCACAACAAGACGAACGATGTGGCCGGCCTCTCATGCGACGGCCTGCTGGTCATCAGCGGGATGGAGACGCACCCCCTCTGCCCGGACGCCGACCCGTACCACTTCGTCTGCCTGAACGTCCCGCACGGGCTGGAACTCCAGGAGGAGCCGGACCCTCAGGCCCGCATCAACATGGTCCGCGAGGCCGGCGGAGAGGTCATCATCGCCCACCCGTACTGGTGCGGCCACAACATCAGCCACCTGATGCCGATAGAGGGCGCGATCGCCGTCGAGGTCTACAACGCCACCTGCACCAAGATCGGCAAGGGGTTCAGCTCGGTGCAGTGGGACGACCTGCTGGACGCGGGCAAGCTCCTCCCGGCGGTGGCGGTGGACGACTGCCATCGGGGACGCGACATCTTCATGGGATGGACCATGATCAAGGCGGAGAGCCTCGCCGTCGGGCCGGTAATGGATGCGCTGAGGAAAGGATGCTTCTACGCATCCACCGGCCCGACCATAGAGGACGCGCGGCTGGAGGACGGCAGGCTGAAGGTAAGGTGCTCCCCGGCGAAGGAGATTCACTTCGTGGGAAGGCGCTCCACCGGCCGGGTGTTCTACGCTGACGGCGAGCCGCTCACCTCCGCCGAGGCGCAGTTCAGCCCGATGCTCGACTACCTGCGCGTGGAGGTCGTGGACGGGAACGGGAACCGGGCGTGGACGAACCCGTTCTTCCCCGAGAAGACCGCCTGAACAATCTCGGCGGCCGGCGCGTCTTGAGCAGCGAGAAAGGACAGACGATCCGACGCGGCGAAAATGGCCTTGAAACGTCGAACTCTGAACCGATCGAGGGAGGGACGACAATGCGTTTTCGCGTGTCTGTATTACTGGGAGCGTTGGCGGCGCTGGCCGCGATCCCCACGACAGGAGCCTCAAAGGTGAACATCGAGAAGATACCGTATTTCAACCAACCCAACTGCTACAAGCTCTCCAACGGCACGGTGGACGTCATCGTGACGACGGACATCGGCCCGAGGGTGATCGGCTACCGGTTCGCCGGAGGAAAGAACATCCTGGCCGAGATGACCAAAGACGCGGTCAACAAGACCGAGTTCGGGGAATGGCACCCGTGGGGAGGGCACCGGCTCTGGCACGCGCCCGAGTCGCTCCCCCGCACCTACGAGCCGGACGACGAGCCGGTCGCCTTCGAGATAGTCGGCGGCGACTCGATCCGACTCACTCCCAAGCTCGGCCCGGCGCGCGTCCAGCGGGAGATGCTGGTGCGGCTCGACCCCGAGGGCACGAAGGTCACCCTGACTCAGAAGCTGACCAACGCCTGCCACTGGCCGATAGAACTCGCGCCGTGGGGTCTCACGATAGTCGCGGGCGGCGGCACTACGATCATCCCGCAGGAGCCTTTCATATCGCACGACGACGAGCTGCTCCCGGCAAGGCCGATGACGCTCTGGCACTATACCGACCTGAGCGACCCGCGCTGGGGGTTCGGGGCGAAGTACGTCACGCTCAGCACCGACGAGAAGCGCGCCGGCATCCCGCAGAAGATCGGCGTGGCGAACAAGCAGGGCTGGGCGGCGTATCAACTCGGCGATTTGCTGTTCGTCAAGAGTTTCCCGTATGTCGAAGGCGCGGCTTACCCGGACTTCGGATGCAACTTCGAGACCTACACCGACGGCAACTTCATGGAGGTGGAGGACCTCGGGCCGCTCACGAAACTCGATCCGGGCGAGAGCGCCACTCTGGTAGAGAGCTGGCACCTGTTCAAGGGCGTCAAGCCGTCGAAGGGCGACGCGGCGATCGAGGCGAACGTCCTGCCTCTGGTTCAGAGGACGAAGTAGGAGCGACACCATGCTGACGAGGCGTGATTTCCTGAGGACGGGGATGATGGCCGGGGCTTACGCAGGGATGGCCGGGCTCGCATCCGGACTGGCGGAAGCGGCGGAACAGGGCAGGTACAACGTGCTCTTCATCGTCGTGGACGATCTGCGGCCGACGCTCGGATGCTACGGCGCGCCGACCATCAAGACGCCGAACATAGACAAGCTGGCCGCTAGCGGGACGCTCTTCAACCGGGCATACTGCCAGCAGGCGGTGTGCAGCCCGTCGCGAACTTCCGTGATGACGGGATGCCGTCCCGACACCACCAAGATCTACAACCTGGAGGACCACTTCCGCAAGTTCCTGCCGGACGCGGTCACCCTGTCGCAACTGTTTAAAGAGCGCGGTTACCGGTCACTCGGGTTCAGCAAGATATACCACCCGGGCCTCGACGACCCGGCTTCATGGTCTGAGCCGCACTGGAATCCCGGCGCGCCTCACTACCTCAAGCCTGAGAGCATCGCCGCCCGCAAGGAGATGGCGGCGCAGCTCAAGGCCAGGGGAGCCAACCTCAAGGACGAAGTGGTCGAGAGGGATCCCGAGACAGGTCTCGCGCTGAGAATCGCCACGAACGCCGCGAAGCTGAAGGGCCCGGCGTGGGAGGACGCCGACGTGCCGGACAACGCGTACCCGGACGGCGTCACCGCGGACAAGGTCATCGAGACCCTGCGAGGGGTCAAAGATCAGAAGTTCTTCCTCGCGTGCGGCTTCCTGAAACCGCACCTGCCGTTCAACGCGCCGAAGAAGTACTTCGATCTCTACGACCCGAAGGACATCAAACTCGCGCCGAACCGCTTTCCGCCGAAGGACGCGCCGTCTCAGGCGCTCACCAACTGGGCGGAGCTTCGAGCATACACCGACATCCCGGACGTAGGCCCGATGGACAACGCCAGGGCGCGCGAGCTGATTCGCGCGTACTACGCGGCCACCAGCTACTCGGACGCTCAGATCGGCCGGGTCGTGGACGAACTCGACAGGCTCGGCCTGCGCGACAAGACGGTGATCGTGCTCTGGGGCGATCATGGATGGCACCTCGGCGAGCACAGCCTCTGGTGCAAGCACACCAACTTCGAGATCGCAACCCGCGCGCCGCTCATCATAAGCGCGCCGGGACAGAAGAACAGGGGCGCCAAAACGGACGCGCTCGCGGAGTTCGTGGACATCTACCCGACGATCTGCGACCTTGCGGGCGTGCCGGTCCCCAAGCACTGCGAGGGGATCAGTCTCAGACCTGTCATGGACAAACCGACGCGCGAGTGGAAGAAGGCCGCGTTCAGCCAGTATCCGCGTCCCGGAAACATCATGGGCTACTCGATGCGGACCGACCGCTACCGCTACACCGAGTGGCAGAATAGAGACACCGGCGAGGCTGCGGCCGTCGAGCTCTACGACTACAAGACCGACCCCGGCGGAAACATCAACGTCGCCGGCCTGCCGGAGAGCAGGGAGGTCGTTGCGCAGCTAAGCAAGCAGCTTAGAGCCGGCTGGAAGCCGGCGAGGCCGTAGGAATCCAGGAATGGGGGCGAAATAATGTTATCAAGACGGGAGTTCATCAAGGCGGGAATGATGGCCGGGGCATGCGCGGGGTTGTCGAGCGTTCTGCCGCGGTTCGCCTTCGGGGCGGCCGACCAGAAGTACAACGTGCTGTTCATCGTCGGAGACGACATGCGCACGACGCTGGGATGCTACGGCGCGCCGATCATCAAGACGCCGAACATGGACAAGCTGGCCGCGAGCGGGACGCTCTTCAAGCGCGCCTACTGCCAGCAGGCGCTCTGCAGCCCGTCGCGCACCTCGCTCATGACCGGGAAGCGGCCGGATACCACCGGCATATACAACCTGCAGTACCACTTCCGCAAGTTCATGCCAGATGCCGTGACGCTTCCTCAGCAGTTCATGAAGCACGGGTACTTCGCGCAGGGGCTGAGCAAGATATACCACTCCGGACTCGACGACGCGGCCTCGTGGTCGGTCCCGCACTGGAACCCGAAAGCTCCGACCTATCTCAAACCCGAAAGCATCAGGGCGAGGAAGAAGCTCGAGGAGCAGCTCATAGCCGAAGGGAAGGACTACAAGGAGCACGTAGTCGAGACCGATCCTGAGACCGGGATGCCGCTCAAGGTTGACAGAGCCGACGTGAAGCTCAAGGGGCCGGCGTGGGAGAGCCCCGACTGCCCGGACAACGCGCTCGCGGACGGCATGACCGCGGACAAGGCGATCGAGTGCCTGCGCGAGATCAAGGACAAGCCGTTCTTCCTGGCGGTCGGTTTCCACAAGCCGCACCTCCCGTTGGTCGCGCCGAAGAAGTATCACGACCTCTACGACCCGTCGGAGATCAAGCTCGCGCCGAACCCGTTCAAGCCGAAGGACATGCCCGAGGTGGCGTTCTACAACTCGGCGGAGATGCGGGCCTACACGGATATCCCGGACGTCGGGCCGATTGACCGCACGAAGGCACGCGAGCTGATCCATGCCTACTATGCGTGCGTGAGCTACACGGACGCGCAGATCGGTCGGGTCATTGGCGAGTTGGAGAGGCTCGGCCTGCGGGAGAAGACCATTATCGTCCTCTGGGGCGATCACGGCTGGCAACTCGGCGAGCACGACATCTGGTGCAAGCACACGAACTTCGAGGAGGCCACGCGCGCGCCGCTGATCATCAGCGTTCCCGGCCAGAAACACCAGGGAGCGAAACCCGAGGCCCTCGCGGAGTTCGTGGACATCTACCCGACCCTCTGCGACCTCGCCGGTCTGCCGGTGCCGAGGGATCTCGAAGGAACGAGCCTGGTGCCGATCATAGAGCATCCCAACCGCCCATGGAAAAGGGCGGCCTTCAGCCAGTACCCGCGCCCGGACGGCGTGATGGGTTACTCAATGCGGACGGACAGGTACCGCTACACGGAGTGGGTCAAGAGGGGCTCCGGGGAGCCGCCGGTCGGGGTCGAGCTGTACGACTACAAGACCGATCCGCAGGGAAACGTGAACATCGCCGGCCTGCCGGAGAGCAAGGGACTCGTCGCGAAGCTCGCCGGGCAGCTCAAGGACGGCTGGAGGGCGGCGAGACCGTAGGCGAGGCCTTCCGCATGTCGCTGCGCAGTATGCTGTCGGCATGACCTGCAACGGCCTCCCGAACCACGCTGCAGGAGCTGACTCCTGTCCGCGAAGGGCTGGGTTAGCCTCTCGTTATGCCACCAGAGCGGCTGCTCGGGGAGATCGGTTGCTCTGTTTCGCAGCCGGAACCGACAGCTTCGAGTAGCGCAGCATATCGAGAAGCGTCCGTGCAGTACAACCAATCGCGGAGCGGAATCCGCTCCTGCAACAGATGATCGTGATTGGAGTGTCACCATGCAGACCAGACGTGAGTTTCTGAAGAGGACAGGCGCCGTCGCCGCCGGGATGGCGCTCGGCGGGCTGGAGTGCCTGGCAGCCGATTCCGGGCGCAAGCCGAACGTGATCTTCGTCTTCGCGGACCAGCTCCGGGCACAGGCGCTCGGATGCTATGGCGACAAGCAGGCCGTCACGCCGAACATTGACAGGCTGGCGTCGCAGGGCGCGCGGTTCACGAACGCCATCAGCACGTGGCCGGTCTGCTCGCCGTTCCGCGCGATGCTGATGACCGGCTGCTACCCGATGACCAACGGCGTAGTCTACAACGACCTGCCCATCTGGGACGGCCAGACGTGCATCGCCGACGCGCTGAAGGCTCAGGGGTACGCGACCGGCTACATCGGCAAGTGGCACCTGAGCGGGGGAATCCCGGACCGCCTTCCCGGGCGGCGGCTCGGATTCGACTACTGGGAGCCTTCCCAGGTCGAGATGATCTCGACTTCGGCGGACGGCAAGCAGACCTGGCGCCCGGAGGTTCAGACGGACAAGGCGGTCGAGTACATCAAGTCCAACAAGGACAAGCCGTTCTGCCTCTTCATGTCATGGAACCCGCCGCACAACCCGTACATCGCGCCCGACAGGTACATGAAGAGCTTCGAGAAGGACAAGATGGAGTTCCGTACGAATGTGGCCGAGCGCGCGCTGGTGGACGAGCAACTCGAGAAGCATCCGACCGACGAGGCATCGGGCCCGACGCCGAAACGCGCGAAGTGGAGAAAGGACCTCGATTCGGACGACGGCGTGCGGGAGATCCTCTGGGGCTACTACTCGGCGACCCACGGGCTCGACGTGCTCGTAGGGAGGATCATGAAGACGCTCGATGACCTCGGGATCGCCGACGACACGATCCTGGTCTTCTCGTCGGATCACGGCGACATGCTCGGCTCGCACCGGATGTGCCTGAAGCAGGAGCCGTTCGAGGAGTCCATCTCGATCCCGTTCATAGTCCGCTATCCGAAGCGCATCCCCAAGGGCACGGTGACGGACGCCCTCCTCTCACCGATTGACATCATGCCGACGCTGCTCTCCCTCGCCGGCGCGCCGGTTCCGAAGAGCGTCGAGGGGATCAGCCTCGACCAGGCGGCGCTCGGCAAGCGTTCCGACCAGCAGGACGCCGTGCTGATCATGAAGATGCAGCCCGGCGGCGGCCCGTGGGTCTGCAACGCGGCGACCCCATGGCGCGGCGTCCGGACGAAGACACACACGTATGCTCGTCTGGAGTACGACGGGCCTTGGATACTTTTCGACAACAAGAACGATCCCTATCAGATGAAGAACCTGATCGGCGACCCGGCGCACAAGAAGCTTCAGGACGAGATGGAAGCGACGATGCAGAAGCTCCTCAAGAAGGCGAATGATCCCTTCGACTCGGGCAAGATCAAGCAGCAGATCGCCCGAAGGAGCAGGACGAACCTCAGGATGAAGCCGCGAGAGGCCCGCGGGGAGGAAGAGTAACGCCATGCAGACGCGACGGGAGTTCATCAAGAGTGCGGCGAGCGCGGCGATAGTCGGCGCAGGCATTGCGGCATCTCTGCCGGAAGCGGGGGCTCAGGCGCCGCCGGTGACGCGGCGGAAGCCGAACGTGATCGTCGTCTTCGCGGACCAGCTCAGGTCGCAGTCGCTCGCGTGCTACGGCGACGCGCAGGCAAAGACCCCGAATCTCGACAGGCTCGCATTCCAGGGCGCGAGGTTCTTCAACGCGATAAGCACGTGGCCGGTCTGCTCGCCGTTCCGCGGGATGCTGCTCACCGGGCGCTGCCCGATGTCGAACGGGGTGATCAGCAACGGTCGTGCGCCCTTCCCGGGGCAGAAGACGATCGCCACCGTGCTGAAGGAGAACGGCTACGCGACGGGCTACATCGGCAAGTGGCACCTCGAGAGCCACACCGAACCCTTCGTCGCGAAGGAGAACCGCCAGGGATTCGACTACTGGGCCGTCCGCAACCTGAACCATAACTACTTCGAATCCTTCTACTGCGGCGACACGCCGGAGCATGTCCCTCTGCCGGGATATGAGCCCGTTGCGCAGACCGACCTCGCCGTGAAGTACATCGAGAGCAAAAAGGACAAACCGTTCTGCCTGTTCATGTCCTGGGGGCCACCGCACGATCCGTACAACGCGCCGGAGGAATATGAAAAGCGCTTCCCCGCCGAGAAGATGGAGCTTCGCGAGAACGTGTCCGAGTCGGCGATGGTGGGCGAGCAGATCGAGAAGAACCCGCTCGACCCGGAGTCCGCGCCCGGGAAGAAGAGGGCCGAGTGGCGCAAGTGGCTCGACTCCGACGACGGCGTCCGCAGGAACATGGCATCGTACTACGCGGCGGCGACCGCGCTCGACGACTGCATGGGCACGCTCACCCGGGCGATCAGGAAGGCGGGGATAGAGGAAGACACGATACTGATCTTCACCTCGGACCACGGGGACATGCTCGGCTCGCACCGGATGGGCAGCAAGCAGGAGCCGTTCGAGGAGGCGATCTCGATCCCGTTCATCATCCGCTACCCGAGGGTGATACCGAAGCTGTCCGCGACGGACGCTCTGCTCTCGCCGATGGACATCATGCCGACGATCCTCGAACTGGCCGGGCTCGAGTGCCCGGAGGAGGTCGAGGGGATCAGCCTGGCGAGCGCGGCGATGAGGCAGGACTGCGAGGAGCACGAGGCGCTCCTGCTCATGAAGATGGTACCGGGCGGCAACCCGTGGATCGCGAACGCGGCGACCGAGTGGCGGGGGGTCCGCACGAAGACTCACACCTATGCGAAGCTGCAGAAGGGCGGGCCGTGGCTGCTCTTCGACAACAAGAAAGACCCGCAGCAGGTGAAGAACCTGGTGAACGACCCCGAGCACAAGGACCTGCAGGAGCAGATGGAAAAGACGCTTCAGTCGCTGCTCGAGAAGGCCCACGATCCGTTCGACACCGAGAAGATACTGTCGCAGGTCGAGCAGGGCTGGAAGAAGGATCAGTGACCCGACTGCCGTTCGGCCTCAGCGGGCAACCGTTCCGCAGGCCTCGTCGTCTAGCTTGCCCCACCAGCGGCCGGCATGAGGCTTGATGCCACAGCTCCAGACAGGTACTGAAGTATGAGTTCTCTCGCGCAGCGTCGAATACCCCCTCTTGAGTCTCCGACACGTCAGACACGTCGGACGCGTCGGGCATTTGACTGGAGGCACACCTTGCGATACGTCCTTGCAGCAATAGTACTGCTCACCGCAGCGACATCCATGGCCGAGAAGATGCCGACGGTCGAGCAGGCGATCGCATCGAAGACCGACGTCTGGGGCGAAATCTCGATGCGCAAGCCGAACGGGCCGAGCTACGAGTACTTCGCCAAGCTGATGCCGCCGCTCCGATATGTAGACACATCTTTCCTCCAATATCCAATCGTGCTCAGTGCGCCCTCGGCCCAGGTCAAAGGCCGGTTCGTCAGCAACGGCGGCATGGTCAATGCTCGCGCCCGTGCGCTCAACTGGATCGGCGAAGTCGGCAATCCCGTGACCTTCTACTTCGGCGAATGGGGCTCGGTCTTTGGCGCTGACCTGGAGGACCTTCAAGGGCCGAAGTACGAGCAAGGCTACCTGCCCATCGTCCAAAACACCTACCGACGAGGGGACTTGGTCGCCTCCCAGGAGGCCTTCGCCCCCATTGACTATGCGGACAGCGGCATGATCTTCGTGCGCTTCACTGGCAAGGGCAAGCTCATGGCCCAGATTGCATACGAGGCAAACGCGGTCCTCCCGACTAAGGATGGCATCGTCCATGATCTGCAGGGAGGCGCGCTCCTTTGGTTCGACGAGAACTGGAAATGGGGTCCCGGGGCTCAGAGGCTCTCAACGATCATGCGGCCCGACAAGCCGGTCTACCTTGCTATTCCAGCCAAGCCGGCGACCGGCGAACTCCCGAAGCTCGACGCCTCCATCTATGACGCCCAGCGCGCCAAGTGCATCCGGACCTGGGAGGCGATCCTTGACAAGGGGATGCAGGTGGAAGTCCCCGAGCCGATCGTCAACAATGCCTGGAAGTCGCTCATCATAGGGACGCTCGAGATCATGAAGGGCGACAACGTCAACTATAGTGTGGGCAACCAGTATGCGAAGATGTACGTCGGCGAGGGGGGCGATGCCATCAAGGCGCTCGCGCTCTGGGGACAGACGGATGTCGCCCGACGGCTGCTCGTTCCGCTCATGGACTACAAGCGCGACGACCTGCTCTTCCATCAGGCGGGCAAGAAGCTTCAGCTTCTCTCCGACTACTACTGGCTCACCCACGACAAGTCCTGGTTCGACGAGCAGAAGGCGCGCGTGGCGGTGCAGGTCAACCGGCTGGTGGACGGCCGGGAAAAAGACACCGGCCTCGCACCCAGGGAGAGCTACTGCGGCGATATCCACACGCAGGTGTACTCGCTGAACTCCAACGCGAACGGCTGGTCGGGCCTGCATCACTTCTCGGCGGCCCTGGATGATATGGGCGACCATGCGCAGGCCCAGCTGCTTGCGGATTCGGCGAAGGAGTGGCATCCCCGCCTGATGGACGCCGTCCGGAAGAGCGTCCGCACGGACGTGAATCCGCCTTTCGTCCCCATGGCGCTCTTCGGCGAGGAGCAGCCCTACGACCCTCTCACCGCGACCAACCTCGGAGGGTATTGGGATCTGGTCGCGCCCTATGTACTGGCATGCGGCTTCTTCCCCTATGACTCGCAGGAAGCCCACTGGATCACCGACTACCTCGAGAAGATGGGCGGACTGATGATGGGCATGGTGCGGACGCACCCTCTGAACGACTTCTGGGCGGTCAACCAGAACATAGACGATCTCTACACGCTCAGGTACACACTGGTACTCCTGCAGCGCGATGAGGTGGACCGCGCGCTGGTGAGCTTCTACGGCAAGCTGGCCCAGGGGCTCACGCGAGACACGTTCATCGGCGGCGAGGGATCCTGCCCCGTGCCGCTGGACGAGTTCGGCCGGCAGTTCTACCTCCCGCCGAACAGCGCTTCGAACGCTTTCTTCCTCTCGATGCTGAGAAACCTGCTGGTGCAGGACTGGGACATGGACGGCGACGGCCGCCCGGAGACCCTGCGGCTGATGTACGCTGCTCCGCGGCGTTGGCTCGAACGCGGCAAATCGGTTAAGATAGAGCGTGCCCCGACGGCGTTCGGCGAGGTGTCGGCCGCGATGACCTCGCGCCTCGACAAAGGAGAGGTGACGGCGGAGGTCAGCGCCCCCAGGGAATCGCCGCAGAAGATGCTCATCCGGGCCAGGGTGCCCGACGGCTGGAGAGTGAAGTCGGCGTCCGCAGGCGGGAAGCCCGTTCCCGTGGACTCGACGGGCGCGGCGGACATCACGGGCATGACGGGAAGATTCGAGATCAGATTCGAGGTGGCAAGATGAGGATGGAGTTGACCTACAGGAAGTACATGACGCATGCGATTTGCGCGCTGACGGCGGCGCTGATGGTCCTTCCGGCAGCCCCGGCGTCCGCATGGGGGCCGCACACGCAGATCACCCAGGCGGCGCTCGACGTGCTGGACGCGAACGACCCGCTGGCGAGGCATCTGGTCGACTCGTTCGACCAGCTCGCCACGTACTGCTGGATGCCCGACTACGATCGCAGCATCAGAAAGGACACGGACGGCAGCCTGTACTACGCGGACGACTACCTGCTCTTTCCGGAGATCCAGAAGCACGCGGCGCACGCCATGCCGGGAGTGAGGAGCGCGCTGGAGCCGTTCTTCCGGCGAAGCGTTCAAGCCCTTCGGCACGAGACGCCTGTCAACGCCGCCCGGTGGATCGGCTCCCTGCTGCACTACACCGAGGACTCGGGGGCCCCTCCGCACGCGCGGCCCGGCGTCGCAGACCACGGCAAGATGGAGAACTGGGTGGACGGCGAAAGCATCGGCATCGCCGGCTACGAGCCGAGACTGCTGGGCAAGACCGAGGACGAGGCGCTGGCGGGCTATCTGAAACGTATGGACGGGCTGATAGCCTACTCCGTCGAGCGCGCGGAGAAGATGGCCCCATTCGTCAAGGCGGACAACCGCCCGGCGGTCGAACCGATCGCCCTGGAGTGCGCGAACGAGTGCAGCCGAGTCGCCGCTGACCTACTCTACACGCTGGGGCGGATAGCGCTGTCGCCGACCCCGGACGCCGCGGTCTTCCGCGGAACCACCCTGACCAAAGCAGACGCCCCCGCGGACGGTCGGACGGCGAAGATAATGATGGACGGCAGCAACCTCTCGACCCTCGCCGAAGCTGACGGGAAGTTTGCTCTCCACAACCTCACGCCGGGCACCTACATGGGCCGGATACTCACGCCCGGCTGCCGGATGAACCGCTTCACGCTGAGGCTGGAGCCCGGCGAAACGCGCAACCTGAACATCATGATGGTGACGCTGAAACCCGCCGGAAACCTCCTGCGAAACCCCGACCTCAGGATCGAGTGGAAGACGCCCGGCGCGCCGGACTGCTGGCTGAAGACCGCCGCAGGTTGGGAGAGCGACGTCGTGCCCGTCACGGCGGGCGACAAGTATCAGTTGACCATTCGATGGAAGAAGGGCGGCAAGGGAAGCGCGGCGGTTCGCTGGCACACGAACCTGTCACCGGGACTGGCCCGGTCGCAGAGTGAAGCGCCGGTGACGCAGGATCGAAAGGATACCGTCTTCGCGGCGCCCGAGGGAACGGCCTCGGCGTGCATCGTCGTCAAGACGGAGGGCGAGATAACGGACGCGATCGAGACCATCGTATTCGCGCCGGTGAAGTGATTTCGGGCTCTAATAACGGAGGAGAGTGACTATGCGTGCGATTTCCATGATGGTTCTGTTGATCTTTCTAGGCTGTATCCCGACGCTCGCGAACGTGCAGGTTCACGGCATGTTCAGCGACAACATGGTGCTGCAGCAGGGCATGAAGGTGCCCGTATGGGGCGCTGCGGACCCCGGCGAGAGGATTCGCCTGCATTTCAACGGCCAGACCGTGAATACGTCGGCGGACGCGGACGGGAGGTGGAGGATCGCGCTCGAGCCGATGAAGGCCGGCGGGCCGTTCAAGATGCTCATCGTCGGCAGCAACAACGTCCTGTTCGAGAACGTGATGATCGGCGAGGTCTGGGTCGGCTCCGGCCAGTCGAACATGTGGTGGACGGTCAAGCTTTCCGCGAATGCGGAAGAGGAGATCGCAAACGCGAATCACCCGAACATCCGGCTGTTCACCGTGCCGCAGAAGATGGCCGCCGAGCCGATGAGCGATCTCGACGGCAAGTGGGTCGAGTGCAGCCCCGAGACGGTTCCGGGTTTCTCCGCGGCGGCTTACTACTTCGGACGAGAGCTACACAAGGCGCTGGGCGTCCCGATCGGGCTGATCCACACATCCTGGGGCGGCACCCCGGCGGAGTCGTGGACGAGCCTCGCGACCCTGAAGTCCGACCCGGACTACGATGCCATCGTGAAGCGGTACGACGAACAGATCGCCGGCTACGAGAAGGTCAAGGCGGAGTACCCCGCCGCGCTGGCGCAGTGGGAAAAGGACGCAGAGAAGGCGAAGGCGGAGGGCAATGAGGCCCCGGAGAAGCCCAAGGAGGCCGCCTACAACCCGTGGATTCCCTCCAGCCTCTACAACGCGATGATTACGCCGGTCATACCATACGGCATCAGGGGCGCGATCTGGTATCAGGGCGAATCGAACGCTGGCAAGGCGTACCAGTACCGAAAGCTCTTCCCGGACATGATCAAGAACTGGCGCAGAGACTGGGGGCAGGGCGACTTCCCCTTCCTGTTCGTCCAGCTCGCGAACTGGGCGCCGAGCCCGCCGGAATACAACGACACCTGGGCGGAGCTTCGCGAGGCGCAGACGATGACGCTCTCGCTGAAGAACACGGGCATGGCGGTGGCGATAGACATCGGCGACCCGGTCAGCATACATCCCACCAATAAGCAGGAGGTCGGGCGGAGGCTCGCCCTGAACGCGCTCGCCAAGACCTACGGCCGGAAGCTCGTCTACTCGGGTCCGATGTACCGCGCGATGGAGCCGGAGTACGGCACTATCATCCTCGTCTTCGACCATGTGGACGGCGGCCTCATGGCGAAGGACGGCGACCTGAAGGGCTTCACGATCGCGGGTGAGGACAGGAAGTTCGTCCCGGCCGAGGCGAAGATCGTCGGCAGGAACGTCGTCGTCAGCAGCCCGGACGTGAAGAAGCCGGCGGCGGTCCGGTACTCGTGGGCGATCAACCCGGACGGCAACCTGTACAACAAGGCGGGCCTCCCCGCGTCGCCTTTCCGCACGGACGACTGGCCCGGAGTAACGGCGGACAAGAAGTAGACCGCGGAGGCCGGCATGGGGCCCATGAGTCCCACGGGACCTATGCCTGGAGAGGAACAACCTATGGAATACGCAAAAGGCGACTCGGAATGGTTCGTGCGAGACCGGTTCGGCATGTTCATCCACTGGGGGATCTATTCCGCGGCGGCCCGGCACGAGTGGATCAAGCACTACGAGCAGATTCCGGACGAGGCCTACCAGAAGTACTTCGAGCACTTCGATCCCGACCTCTACGACCCCGGAGTCTGGGCGCAGGAGGCGAGGAACGCCGGCATGAAGTACTTCGTCGTGACCTCAAAGCATCACGACGGCTTCTGCCTCTGGGACTCCTACCTGACTGACTACAAGGCGCCGAACACCCCCGCCGGGCGGGATCTCCTGAGCCCCATGGTCGAGGCATTCCGCGAGGAGGGACTGAAGGTCGGGTTCTACCACTCGCTCATTGACTGGCATCACCCCGAGTTCACAGTTGACGGCCTGCATCCGATGCGCAACAACGAGGAGTTCCGCGAGGCAAACAAGGGACGCGACATGAGCAAGTACGTCGAGTACCTCCACGGCCAGGCGCGCGAACTGCTCACCAGGTTCGGACGCGTGGACATCATGTGGTTCGATTTCTCCTACCCTCACGCGGACTACGGCTGGTCAAAGGGCAAGGGACGCGACGACTGGCAGTCCGAGAGGCTCGTGAAGATGATCCGCGAGCTTCAGCCGCACGTCCTGCTGGACGACCGACTCGATCTGCCGGACGCCTGGGACATCAAGACGCCCGAGCAGTATCAGCCGCGGGAGTGGGTGAAGGTGGACGGCAAGCCGGTGATCTGGGAGGCGTGCCAGACCTTCAGCGGGAGTTGGGGATACTACCGCGACGAGCACAGCTGGCGCGAGCCGGACGAGTTGATCCGCACGCTGATAGACACCGTCTCGAAGGGCGGCAACCTCCTGCTCAACGTCGGCCCGAACGCGCGGGGCGAGATAGATCCGAGGGCCATAGAGCGGCTGCGGGCGATCGGCGAATGGATGCGCCTGCACAACCGCTCGATCTACGGGTGCTCCCAGAGCGAGTTCACAGCACCGCAGGACGCGCGGTTCACGCAGAACGGCAAGCGGCTCTACCTGCATCTCTTCGCATGGCCGTACAAGCATGTCCACCTCGATGGGCTCGCGGGCAAGGTGGAGTACGCGCAGCTTCTGAACGATGCGTCCGAGGTGAAGATGACGGAGATTGACCCGCACGCGCAGGCGCAGAACACGACCATGCAGGGCCAGGCGGGCGCTCTGACCCTGGAGCTGCCGCAGAAGAAGCCGGGCGTCGCGGTGCCGGTGGTGGAGTTGTTCCTGAAGTAGAGGTCACTGTGGGGGCGAAGCATTGGCGTTTGGCGCGGATGGCTCTCTGAGCCCGATAGCCAATGCTTCGCCCCTACTGAGCAGATCGTGCTTCTTCCGCGATGAGGAAACCGTAGAGCGGGTAGCGAACATAGGGAGGAGCGCGGGACGATTCATCCCCGCGTTCCTCTTTGCCTTCCGGAAAGGTAAGTGTCAATGACGGGTCACCGCGCACGACTGCTGCTCTTCGCATTGCTCTTTGTCCCCATCCCGTCGGCAGCCCAGGAGTACGGCCAACGGCCGGCTCAGGTCGCGCTCCCGCCGCTCTCGCCTCCGGTCATCCGGAACGAGGGCCAATCAGACAGGGACGTTCTGTTCATCATCCCGGGGCCGGAAGGATCTGCGCTCGTCACCAGGGATTCGATCACCCTCTGCCGCAAGACCGGCGCCGCCTCCCCGGCCAAGAACGACTCGGAGGTCCCCGCCGACCTGCGCGACGCGGTCGCGGAGAGGCGAAGGCCGATCCCCGCGGTTGAGGTCGAGACCGTCCGCATCAGCTTCCGGGAGACGGGCTCCGGCGCGAAGATAGAGGGTCTCGAGGAGCAGCCCGCGAAGGCCCGGTACATCATCGGGAACGATCCTTCGAAGTGGACTGCCGACGTCCCAACGTTCAAGGGAGTCGCATACCGGGACCTGTGGCCGGGTGTGACCCTGACATTCACGGTGGACGGCGGCAAGGTCACCTGCGCCGCAGTGGGAACTGACATCACCCGCGTCAAGATCGAATCCGCCGCGAAGAGCCTGACGCCGGACGAGGCCGGGAAGCTTCTCTCGGAAGCGCTCGGACGCGGGTGGCCGCTCGCGAGAGGCAAGCGGGTGATGTACGACTCGAGTAACAACGCATTCCTGTCGGGCACGGTATGCTCCCCCGGCGCGGATTGCTTCGTAGCGCGGGTTGACAGCCCCGGGAAGCTCGCCTGGATCGCTCTGCTCGGCGGGAAGGCGGAAGACACCGCCGACGCGGTATCGGTTGACCGGAGCAGCGCGGTATATGTGACGGGGTTCACGCGCTCCGACGACTTCCCCGTGACAGCAAAGGCTTACAAGACGGAGCACAACGGCTCCAGGGACTACTTCACCGCGCGGCTGAACACGTCCGACGGGGCACCGCTCTATTCCTCATACCTGGGTGTCGGCGGCGGTGGGCTGGGACTGGAGCCGTTTGCCTCGAAGTGGACCGGGCCGGAGAAACTGCTCGCGATCATGGTGGACGATGGGCGGGAGGTCGAGCAGGTGAAGCCGCTTCTCGACCTGGGGATACCGATGACGTTCGCGGTGATGCCGTGGGCGACCCCGGCCTGCGTCGAGGCGATCAGGTCGGCGGGCTGCGCGATCTTCCTGCACGCGCCGATGGAGGCGCTCGGGCAGGCGAACTACCGCAGCGAGGAGATCACCGTCGGGCAGACCGAGTCTGAGATCAGGGAGCTTCTGGAGAGCTGGATGGTGCTGGTGACGCACGAGGTCGGAATCAGCAACCACCGCGGGTCGAAGGTGACGAGCGACCCGGAGACGATGAAGAGCGTTCTCTCAGTGGCGAAGAAACACGGGCTGATGTTCTACGACTCGAACACGTCTCCGGTCGCGATCGGAGCGAACGTCGCGCGGGCGATGGGCGTACCGTGCCTCCAGCAGGACCTGTTCCTCGACGACCGGCAGGTCGAGGGCGTGCGGGCTCGGGTGCTTGCGATGGCGGAGATCGCCGATCGGACGGGTTACAGCACGTGCATCTGCCACGTCGGCGGACCGTCGGTTCCCGCGGCGCTGAAAACGCTGATCCCGGAACTGAAGGCGCGGGGATTCAGGTTCGTCACGGTACCGGAGCTGTACAAGGAAGTAAGTGAGATGAAACCCGGCGGTTGAAACCACGGCACGAAGTGTCCCTTCGGACACTGGATACCTCAGTCCACGGAGGTGGACTTCGCGCCCTTGTTGCCGTGACTTCAGTCGCCCGGTACATAGCTGAGGGTGACAGGTTCGTCACGGTGCCGGACCTGTACAAGGAAGTAAGTGAAATGAAACCCGGCGGTTGAAACCGCGGCAACCACGGCACGAAGTGTCCCTTCGGACACTGGATACCTCAGTCCACGGAGGTGGACTTCGCGCCCTTGTTGCCGTGACTTCAGTCGCCCGGTACATACATGCATCTGCCACGTCGGCGGCGCTGAAGGCGCGGGGATTCAGGTTCGTCACCGTGCCGGAGCCGTACAAGAAAGTAAGTGAGATGAAACCCGGCGGTTGAAACCGCGGCAACCACTGCACGAAGTGTCCCTTCGGACACTGGATACCTCAGTCCACGGAGGTGGACTTCGCGCCTTTGTTGCCGTGACTTCAGTCGCCCGGAACAGATACTCGAGGTTGGATGAATGATCAACAAACCAAGTCGCCCCCTGAGAGTTCCTGAATACATCGAGATGTGCGCCGCCGATCCACCCTGTGCCAAGGCGGACGAGCGAGGATCATGGACGCTCTCGTTCGTGCTTGCGCAGGACGTCTCGCCGGGGGAGGACCTGTGGCTGCACGTCCACGGCGGGCGAAACGGGGCGAGCCGCTGGCCGGGCTTCCAGGCGCAGGACGAATCCGCCGAGGGTTATCTGTCGCTCCGCTCGGAGTCCGGAACGCTCACACCGAGGGGGGCGACCGACGACGGGGGAGTGTTCTGCTTCGAGACGCCGCCGGTCGGCCTCAAGCAGGGCGACAGGCTGCGCGCCGAACTCGGCGGGCCTGCGGGAATCCCAGCGCCGAAGTTCTCGGTCTCAAGCAGATTCTTCCTCCTGCACAAGGTCCCGGCGGGCACGGAGTTGAGGCATCCCCTGCTCTACGGCGAACGGCCGGAGGAACTGATCGGCCTCTGCATGATGGACGTCTCCGGGAGCGATCCGATCTCGATCCGCGTTCACGCGCCCAGCACCGCCTCTCACGGTGAGAGCATTGCCCTGCTGGTCAGGCCCGAGGACAAGAACTACAACCTCGCCTGCGCCGCTCCCGGAGAGCTGCTCGTCCAGCTGGACGGTCTGGAGATCCCCGCAGAGCGCATCGCGGTCGAGGGATCGAACTGCTGCCGACTCGAAGGGATCGCCCTGCCGGGAGAGGGCGTCTACCGGCTCGAGGTCGCGGACACGTCGAACGGCTTCAGGGCAACCGCGAACCCGATCCGAGTCCCCGCGGACGGCGCGCCGCAAGTGCTCTGGGGCTCGATCCACGGGCACACGCAGGTCTCCGACGGCACCGGCTCGCTCGACCGGTACTTCTCGCAGATGCGCGACGAGTGCGCGATCGACTTCGGCTCGACCGCCGACCATGATCACGGCGAGCAGATCACCGACGAGATATGGGCGCTCAGCCAGGAGGCCGTCGCAAGATACAATGAGCCGGGGCGGTTCACCGCGTTCCTCGGTTACGAGTGGGCAAAGTGGCGAAAGAGGGGCGACGGCGACCGGAACGTCTACTACCTGCGCGACCGGCGGCCGATGTACCGGTCGGACGACGACGCCTATCCCAGTCCGCCGGACCTCTTCCGAGCGCTCAAGGAAGAGGAGGCGCTCGTCATCCCGCACCACCCGGCGCACATCGGCAACCACAACGACTGGAAGGACCACAACCCCTCGAAGGAGCGGCTCGTCGAGATATACTCTTACTGGGGGTGCTCCGAGCGGAGCATCGAGGACGGGAACATCCTTCCGGGGTCGCCGGTGAATGAGCGCAACCCGAACTCGGGGATCAACCCGCTCGGCTACGTCCAGCGCGCGCTGGCGATGGGGTGGCGCGTCGGTTTCATCGCCGCGAGCGACGACCACTCAGGCCATCCGAGCGACGGCACGGTCCGCATCAAACCGACGGGCACGTACACCGGCGGACTGGCGGCGGTGTACGCGCGTGAGAACACTCGCGAGGCGATATTCGAGGCTCTCTACGACCGGCGCTGCTATGGGACGACAGGAGCGCGGATCATCGCGGACTTCTCGGTCAGCGGCCACCCGATGGGCTCGGAGGTCAGCCTCTCGGAGCACCCGGGACTCGCGGACGAGCGGCGGATCAAGGTGTCTGTCCACGGCACGTCCAAGATCAAGACGATCGAGATCGTCCGCAACAACGCCGATGTCCACACGGTCCGTCCGGACGGACCGGACGCGGAGTTCGAATGGCTCGACTCCGAGCCGCTCGGGGGGATCAACCTGCCGCCTGCAGAGTACTCGGCGGCGCCGTTCACGTTCTACTACATCAGGGTCACCCAGGAGGACAACCAGATCGCCTGGCTCAGCCCCGTGTGGATTTCGCAGGGAGTCCGACTTGTCTGACCGGTCGGACAGGATGGGGATGACTTTGGACAGAAGAACGTTCCTGAAGACATCGGCGGCGGCGGCCGCGCTGGGAGGGATGAGTATGTCTGAGGCGATCGGCGCGAGTGAGCGCGGGAAGAAGCCGAACCTCGTCGTGATCTACTGCGACGACCTCGGGTACGGCGACCTGGGCTGCTTCGGCTCGGAGTACATCAAGACGCCGCACCTCGATGCGCTGGCGAAGGACGGCGCGCGGTTCACGAACTGGTACTCGAACTGCCCGGTCTGCTCGCCGTCGAGGGCGTCGCTGCTGACCGGAAAGTACCCCCAGAACGCCGGGGTGACGAGCATCCTCGCGGGCCGGAGGGACACACCCGGCCTCAAGCCCGATCAGACCACGATTGCGAAGGCGCTCAGGCCGCTCGGGTACCGGACGGCGATGTTCGGCAAGTGGCACCTCGGCCTCGCGGGCGGATGCCGCCCGAACGACCACGGGTTCGACGAGTTCTACGGCTTCCTGGCCGGGTGCGTAGACTACTACTCGCACATCTTCTACTGGGGGGTCGGCAAGGGCAACAACCCGACCCATGATCTCTGGCACAACGAGCGGGAGGTATGGGACAACGGGAGGTATCTGACCGAGGCCATCACCGAAAAGTCGGTCAAGTTCATCGAGCAGAAGCGCGAAGAGCCGTTCTTCCTGTACGTGCCGTACAGCGCACCGCACTACCCGATGCACGCGCCTCAGAAGTACCTCGACCGCTACCCCGACCTGCCGTGGGACAAGCGGATCATGGCCGCGATGATCTCCGCGGTGGACGACGGCGTCGGCGAGACAATCAAGGCGCTCAAGAAGTCGGGGCAATACGAGGACACCGTCATCTTCTTCTCCAGCGACAACGGGCCGTCCGTGGAGACCCGCAACTGGCTCGACGGCACGGAGGACCCGTACTACGGCGGCAGCACGGGCATCTTCCGCGGGCAAAAGGGCAGCCTGTTCGAGGGCGGAATCCGCATGCCGGCGATCATGACCTGGCCCGCGCGCATCGAGGCGGGGCAGACCTGCGGGAAGGTCGGCGCGATGATGGACATCTTCCCGACGTTCCTCGGGATTGCGGGCGGAGAAGCGGAGGACGTTGACGGGGCCGACGTCCTTCCGATGGTGACATCCGGTGCTCCGAGCCCGCACGAGCGGGTCTTCTGGGACTACAACGGCCAGCTCGCCGTCCGCCAGGGGAAGTGGAAGCTGGTGCTCAACGGCAGGATTGACTTCGAGAAAGGCGCGGCGGATGACGTACACCTGTCTGACCTGGAGGCCGATCCGGGCGAGAGGACGAATCTCGCCGACGAGCATCCGGAACTGACATCCGAATTGACAGCTGCGGTACAGAAGTGGCAGAAGTCGCTGGGCGCATAGGTCCTATAGGACTCATGCGACCGATGGGACTCACAGGTGCAGGAATCCCTCGATCACATGCGGAAAGCAGTATCGCTGCAACACGACCACGAACCTTTATCGGAGGTAGCCGGGACTATGAAAGATCGGATGAACAGGAGAGAGTTTCTGGAAACGAGCGGAAAAGCGGCGCTCGGAGTGGGACTCGGAGTGACCGTGGCCGGCGCACTCGCGACCCCGGCCCGGGCGCAGGCCCCGAGGGTCGGCGCGAACGACAAGATCCTGATGGGAGCGATCGGAGTGGGCGGCATGGGCACCGGCAACATGAATGCGTTCATGGAGCAGCCGGAGGTCGAGGTGGTCGCCGTGTGCGACGTTGACTCGAACTTCCTGAACAGAGCCGCCGGCATGGTCGAAGGCAAGTACGGCCGGAAACCGAAGGCTTTCAAGGACTTCCGCGAGCTGCTCGACATGAAGGAGATCGACGCCGTCATGATCGGCACGCCCGACCACTGGCATGCGCTGCCGTTCATCACGGCCTGCGAGGCGGGCAAGGACGTTTTCT
Source organism: Armatimonadota bacterium (assembly GCA_017993055.1). Classification (NCBI taxonomy): domain Bacteria; kingdom Bacillati; phylum Armatimonadota; species Armatimonadota bacterium. Next base: position 29,315 of record JAGONM010000020.1, on the reverse strand, counting down.
GCGAGAAGCCGATATCCCATGACATATGGGAAGGCCGACAGATGGTCGGGGCGGCCAAGCGATTCGGACGAGTCAGCCAGATCAACACCTGGCAGCGGAGCGTCGGCTTCTTCCGCCAGGCGATCGACTTCGTGCGGTCCGGCGGCATGGGCAAGGTCCGCGTCTGCCGCGCATGGGTCAACGGCCCCGGAGGACTCGGCAAGAACCCGATCAAGGACCCGCCCGCAAATCTCGACTGGGACTTCTGGTGCGGACCCGCGCCGAAGAACCCGTATCACGACACCTATCACCCCGGCATGTGGCGGCTCTACTACGACTACGGCACCGGCATGAGCGGCGACTGGGGCGTCCACATGATTGACATCATCCTTCTCGGCATGAATGCGACTTCTCCGCTGGAAGTGGCGGCGGTCGGCGGCAAGCTGTTCTGCGACCCGGACGACGACCGGGACAGCCCCGACACTATGATGGCCGTCTACAGGTTCCCGGACTGGGTCATGAACTGGGAGATCAAGTGCGGCGGCGAGGGTCTCGACGGGAGCAAGGTCGGACACGGCGCCGAGTTCATCGGCGAGAAGGGCAAGATGATCGTCACCCGAGAGGGCATTGACTGGACCCCGTACGGCGACAACCCCGGCCCTCAGGATGCCGGCAAGGACCAGGGCGGGGACGCGCCTAACCGCTGGTCGGATGCGAACCACATCGGCGACTTCCTGGAGAACGTGAAGACGCGCGGCAAGTGCCGGTCGGACATCGAGTCCATGTACTACACGACGACCGCCTGCCATCTCTCGAACCTGGCGTACCAGGCCGGCCGGAGCATCAAGTGGGACGGCGCGAAGGGCGAGGTAATCGGCGACCGCAAGGCTATGAGCTGCAGGGCATACAAGAGGGACTACCGCAGGCCGTGGAAGCTCCCGAAGTACGAGTGGAGCTAGCGCCGGGCGGAACGTCAGCCGCCGAAGAACACGGATGGACGAAGATGGGAGATGACCGACGGGGCAGGAGTACAACTCCTGCCCCAACGTAGAGAGCATGCCAGGGCGGGAGTTGTACTCCCGCCCGCCCCATGTGTAGATACCGACCCGGCGGGGTAAGAACAACTTGCCGGGGAAACCGGCGCAATCATCAATCAGCGTGGTCACGCACCACCGAAGGAGAAGACAATCATGCTGAGCAAGAAGATGCAGGACGCACTGAACAAGCAGGTGAACGCGGAGTTGTACTCGGCGTACTTCTACCTGTCAATGTCCGCCTACTACGAGTCAGTCAACCTGCCGGGTTTCGCCAACTGGATGCGCGTTCAGTACCAGGAAGAGACCTTTCACGCGATGAAGATATACGACTACATCAACGCTCGCGGGGGGAGAGCCATCCTGACCGCGATCGAGAAGCCGCCGACCGACTGGAAGTCGCCGATCGCGCCGTTCGAAGACACGTACAAGCACGAGCAGAAGGTGACGGCGCTGATAAACGACCTCGTGAACCTGGCGATCGAGGAGCGCGACCACGCGACCAACTCGGTGCTTCAGTGGTTCGTGACGGAGCAGGTCGAGGAAGAGAAGAACGCGAGCGGCATTCTCGAGCAGATCAAGCTGCTGAAGGACGCTCCAAACGGTATGTTTATGATCGATCGCGAGCTTGGGCAGCGGGTGTTCACACCGCCCGCCGCCGCTGCGGAATGAGGTGAAATATGAGCACCGTGCAGTCGGAAGCGCTGAGAGCGGCCCTGGAGTTCGAGCAGAGAGGGCATGACTACTACAAACGAATCGCCGACCAGTCGGAGAACCCATTGACGAAGGGGGTATTCGCCGGACTCGCGCAGGAAGAGCTCTATCACATGGACCGCATCCGGGAGTTGTCCGAGGAGACCGGAGCGGGCGAATCGCTCTCGGCGCCCGCGGGATCCCTTGAGGACGCCGTCCGCCGGATATTCGAAGGCTCGGAGTGGACCGAGCGCGACGCCTGGACGCTGGACAACGCTGAAGCCTACGAGTACGCGACGAACCTCGAGCGCGAGGGCCATGCCCTTTACACCAAGTTCGCGGAAGAGGCCGAATCGGAGGCCGAGCGCGTGTTCTTCCGGGCCCTGCTCAAGGAGGAACTCAAGCACCTGACGGCGCTGGAGAACGTCTACAACTACCTTCAGCACACCGGAGACTGGTTCGCCTCCGAGGAGATTCACGTCTGGAACTGGATGAATACGTAAGCGAATGGAATGGTGGAGTGGTGGAGCGCCGGGCTTCCGGGTTCTCTATCACTCCACTACTCCACCGTTTCCTCATGCCTTGTACACCGGCAGTTTCCAAGGTTTCCTGTACTCGCGCCGATAGGCCGGGAAATCCATCGCCTTCCGGTCGCCGACGACCTCACCCTTCGCGCCGTCCCACTTGATGCTCCGTCCCGCCTGGTACGACAGGTTAGCGAGGTGGCAGGCCGTCGTCGTGTAGTACATGGACTCGATGTCCGAGACGCACTTTTCACGGGTCTTCATGTTGGCCAGGAACTCGCCGATGTGGTCGCGCTTCGGGTTCTTCGCCTCGGGGCCGGGGTGATCGCCGAACGGGGTCCAATTGATGCCGCCGCGGTCTACGATCAGCTTGCCCTTCTCGCCGACGAACTCCGTACCGTGGGAGTTCTTGCTCCCGTCGAGCCCCTCGCCGCCGACGTGAAGCTCCCAGTTCATCACCCAGCCGTCGAACTTGTAGACCGCCATCTGGGTGTCCGGGGTGGTGCGATCGTCGTCCTCGCCCGCGACGATCTTCCCGCCGACTGAGGAGACCTCGAGCGGACTAGTAGCGTTCATGCCGAGGAGCGCGATATCAACCATGTGCACGCCCCAGTCGCCGGCGAGTCCGGTGCCGAAGTCGTAGTAGAGCCGCCACCAGCGCGGATGGTAGGTATCGTGGTAGGGCACCCTCGGCGCAGGCCCGCACCAGAAGTCCCAGTCGAGGTTCTCCGGCGGGTCCTTGATCGGGTTCCTGCCCAGCCCGCCGATACTCGTGATCCATGCGCGGCATACCCTGATCCTGCCGGCTCCGCCCTCGCGTACGAAGTCTATCGCATCCCTGAAGTGAGGAACGCTACGCTGCCAGGTGTTGATCTGCACGACACGCTTGTGGTGCTTCGCCGCCCCGACCATCTGGCGGCCCTCCCAGATGTCGTGCGAGATCGGCTTCTCGCAGAAGACGTCCTTGCCCGCCTCGCACGCCATGATGAAGGGCAGCGCATGCCAGTGGTCGGGCGTGGCGATCACCACCGCGTCTACCTCCTTCATATCGAGAACGTCGCGGAAGTCCTTGACCGCCCTCGGGAGCCTGCCGGACTTCTTCAAGACCGTCGCCGAGGCTTTTCTGAGATTGTCCGAGTCCACATCGCAGACGGCGACCACCTCGACCTCTGGATGGTTCATGAAGCTCTTCATGTTGCCGGTGCCCATCCCGCCGACTCCGATACATCCGATCCTGATCCTCTCGTTCGGGGAAACACTCGTGAGTTCGGCCATGCCGCGATCACCTCCGGATCCGATTTTGTCACCTAGAGATTCCGCCGCAGTTCGGCGGGTAGATCCTGCCAGTCCATCGGCCTCGTGGAGAACAGCGAGACGAAGACCGACCGCTTCGCCCGGTCGCGAAGTATCACGCTGTGGAGCGTGTTCGTCCGCGGGTTGTCGGGCGCGTCGCAGAGGATGACGTCCCGGCCCGACGCACCCCTGAACAGCCCGTAGACCGTGCCGCCCTCCGGCTTCCACGCCGCGCGCCAGTCATTCGAGCCGTCGCCCTGCCGAATGTTGCTGAGGTATGAGTAGCTCGGCTGGGTGAACTCCATCTCGGCGGGAGCATTCGGCAACGCGGTGGAGAAATCCCCACGGCCGTGCCACACCCAGTCGTAGGTGTGCTCGGCGTCGCTCAAGGCCTCGTAGATATCGAGCAGCCAGGTGTCGCCGAGAGCGACCGTCCGGCGCAGGCTGACGCCGTCGTAGGCCGCATCGGCGGAGGCCGTCGCGGTGTGGCAGTCGCCTTCGAAGTCGCGTGATTCGAGCTTGCCCTCACATTCCTTCTGAGGCATCTCGTCAACGGTGACGGTGTTGTGGGAGAGCGTCTTCTTATACCACTGCACATGGATCGGTAGGTTGTACGGCCATCCACGGCCGAGATCGGGCGCGACGGTCCGTCCCAGCGTAAAGTAGTTGACCGCGAGCTTGTCCAGATGTCCGTGACCTCCGCCGTGAGGGCCGAAATCGAGAGAGACGAACTGATCGCCCCGGCGCAGCAGCGCAAGGCCGATGCCCTCCATGACGTCGCTCCCGAGCGCGCTCGGGCGGCGTTTCGGGTTCTCCAGGCCGATAAAGAGCGCATCGTACCCGGCGCGTTTCCCCCTGGCGACGACGTCTTCGAACATCGGGCCGCCGTATCGGGCGGCGGCGACCTCGTAGTGGCCGGCGCTCGCGCCCTGCTCCATCCCGTCGTTAGTCGCGGGGGCCCTGCCGTTCGGCATCAGGCACCTGAGCGGCGCCTCCAGCATCTTCTTGAGCTGTGGAGACTTGTAGAGGTCAATGCCGGAGCGCACGGCGGCCTCGGAGGTCCTCAGCAGGGCGGACATCGTGTAGGCATGGTAGGACCAGGACCCCTCGTACCATGCTCCGTCGGAGAGGACGCTGTGCTCCATCTGGTAGTAGAACCCGCCGTCGCCGTTCAGCACCTTGTCGAGCAGCTTTTCGTCTCGCAGGCATAGCGCGACGCAGATCAGCCCGGCGTTGTGCCAGCTCTGCCAGTTGCTCTTGAGAGGGTTGTAGCGCTGAACGGTCTCGGCCGATTTCCGAAGCAAGCCTTCTACCTTGGCGCGCTCGGCGGGACTGCCGACTCCCGCGCCGAGCACGAGGTCGTAGGCCCAGGCGATGTCAATCAGCCAGATCGCCTCGTTCAGCGTCTGATCGAAAACCCTTGCGGCGGATACGGCCTGCCCTCCCCGGTTGTCGAGCAGTGGGTAGCTGTCGTATGTATCCGCGTACCCCAGCAGTATCCGGAGAGACCTGCTCGCGTAGGCCTTGTTGTCGAAGAACAGGGCCGCCAGACCGAGATCGCGCGCGGCCGCAGCGAGTTCGTCGTGCCGACCGTTATAGAGATGGGCATCGTATGGAAGGCCGGAGTAGACCTTCCTGCACTTCGGGCAGCGATGCTCCGTCGGAGAGAGCGTCTCGAGAGGCTCCATACACTCGCTGCAGACATAGCTGACGGAGTGCCTGCCAGTCGAGGGCGGCACTTCGATCTTCCGGCGGAGCCACCCGTCGGCGCGGGTCTTCAGGGCGTCGAGAGTGCCGGCGGCCCAGTCGAACCGCCTGGCCCGGTCCTTGATGCCGGGGACATCCGACCGCTCGATGAAGAGGTAGGGGTGCTCTTTCCGCAGGGGTTCGACCGTGCCGGCGCAGGCCGCCGCGGCGAGGGCCAGCATTGCGATGCAGAGAATGCGTGCGAAATCCATGTACTACCTCTCATTCGCCAGCGTTTCGACCATGGCGAAGAAGTTCTCCTCGGGCGTCGCGGGGACGATCAGGTTCGAGACGCCGACGATGATGCCGCCGAGTTCCTTCGCCGCCTCGAGGCACGACCGGGTCTCGGCAACTACGTCGTCCTTCGAGCCCATGTGCAGCGTGTGGGAGCTGATGTTGCCGATCAGGGTCAGATGCGGGTATGCCTCCCTGAGCCGCCGGAGGTCCATGCCCGCGCGGCTGTCTATCTCGTAGAAGCCGTCTACGACCGGGAAGAGGTCGTCCGCAATCGGCCAGAGGTTGCCGTCGCTGGCGAAGCAGTACGTCTTGCCCAGCTCGCGGCACCGGTCGGCCAGCCGCTCGAAACCCGGGGCCATCACCTCCGCGAAGAACCTCGGCGAGTAGATCGGCCCGTCGTTCGACGCCATGTCGCCGCCGCCGAGCATGATCCGGGCAGCGACGCCGGCGAAGGAGTCTATGCGCTTGAGCGTGTACTCGGCCTGAACCTCGATGTAGCGCTTCATGAGGTCGGGCCGCAAGGCGATCATCTCGAACCACTCTGTCGTGCGGTTCGGGATGCCCAGACCGCCGCCCTGCAGCGCGACTGCGCGGTGTCCCTCGAAGCGCCGGACGATCTCGACGATGTCGCGGTGCGTCTCGTCCGCAGGGTCATAGCCGTCGAGGCGCTCCCACATCCGGCCGATCTGCGCCTCGAGCGACTCCTCGGTCAACTCGGCCCTGGGAGAGTGCTCTACGGTCTGGTAGAGTTCGCTGTCGGCATCGAAGCGCATGATGCGCCACGCCGAATCCTCGCGGCCGTAGAAGAAGGTGTTGTCGTCTATCCGGCGCGACGGCTTCTCATTCATGCGCCAGTAGGTCGGGCGAACGAGGTCGCAGTCGAGGGCTTCCGCGACGTCAATGGTGTCCCGGCGAGTGCGCGCCAGGAACTCGCGGTGGGCGTCCTCGCCGTTCCAGAGGGCGACCGCCTCCCTGTACTGCTGAATCCCTCCACCGACGTGGGCTTCCCTCTGCAGCAACATGGATGCCGTGCGGGAGGATATGGATGCGTGGTAGATCGGGACGCGGTCCGCGGGCCGCTTCTCGATCGCCGCAAGTATGCGTTCGCAGGATTTCATGCAGGCTCTCCAAGGACTTAGTACGCCGCCGGAGGGCCCTGCCCCTCCATTGTATCAGACCGGTCGGACGCGTCGGATCAGACGCAGCACGAGGTTTCGCCGCCGATGCGTCGAAGTAGATAGAGGAGGCATCATCATGCTCATAGACATCCACACCCACGTCACGCCGACCGCGACCGTCACCAGGCCGAACGGGAGGACATACTGCACTCCGGAGCAGCTCCTCGAGAAGCTCGACGAGTCGAAGATTGACAAGGCCGTCCTGCTTCCCGCGATAAGCCCGGAGTACGCTCACCGCAGGGTGACGCCGGAAGACGTCATCGAGATCGCGGCGCGGCATCCGGACCGGTTCATACCGTTCTGCAACCTCGACCCCCGGATGGTCAAGAACTCGCCGGACGCCGACTTCATGCCTCTGCTCGAATACTACAAGAAGGCGGGGTGCAGAGGCGTCGGCGAGATCACCGCGAACATGCCGTTCGACGATGCGATGGTCTGGAACATGCTCGGCCAGTGCGAGAAGGCCGGGATGCCGCTGACCTTCCACATCGGGCCGCGAGCCGGCGGGTGCTACGGGCTGATTGACGACCTCGGCCTCCCCCGGCTCGAGAAGACGCTGAAGCAGTTCCCGAAGCTGATCTTCCTCGGCCACTCGCAGCCGTTCTGGGCGGAGATCAGCGCCGACGTGACGAATGAGACGCGGAACGGCTACCCTAAGGGCAAGGTTACGCCCGGGCGAGTCGTCGAGTTGATGCGGAAGTACCCGAACCTGCACGGAGACCTGTCGGCCAACAGCGGGTTCAACGCCCTCAGCCGCGACGCGGAGTTCTGCTACTCATTCACGGAGGAGTTCCAGGACCGGTTGTACTTCGGGACGGACATCGCCTCGCCGGACACGGAGACGCCGCTGGCGGACTTCCTCCGCGGCGCGCGCAGGGACGGCACGATCTCCCGCGAGGCGTGCGAGAAGATCGGCTGGAGAAACGCAAACCGGCTGCTGGGCTTGGGGCTGGAGTGATGTAGTGGTGAAGTACTGGAACCCGTCAGCCCTGAGTGATGCACAGCATCGTATCGAAGGGCGGCCTTGCAGCACAACCATCGGCTATACCTGACCGTCTCTCGATATGGTTTCCGGAGAAACCTACTCGAGACTAGGCGGTTCTTTCCCCGTGAGCATAACCGCCGATCTCCTCGAGTAGCCCGCAGGGCATAACGAGAGGCTAACCCAGCCTATCGATGACCGCCTCGGCATGCGGGCCGGTAGCAGTCAGTTCGAAGGTGCGCTCTTCGTCCTCGCCTGTGATGCGGACCTCGAGGCGGTCGGACGGCAGAAGGCTTCCGGCGCGCTCTGCCCACTCGATGATGGTGACTCCCGGCCCGTATACGTAGTCCTCGTAGTCGAGGTCGAGAAGCTGCGCCGGATCGTCGAGCCGGTAGAGGTCGAAGTGGTAGACCCACATCCGGCCCTTGTGCTCGTGGATCAGCGTGAACGTCGGGCTGTGGACGAGGTCCGGCACGTCGAGGCCGCGCGCGATCCCCTTGGTAAGCGTGGTCTTCCCCGCGCCGAGTCCGCCGAACAGCGCGACGACGGTCTCCGGCTCGAGCGCGCGCCCGATCCGCTCGCCGAGCGCCTCGGTCTCCTCGGGGCCGGTCGTATGGAAGGCGAGGGTCTTCAAGCTGGCGCCCCATTTCGGTCTGGACCGGTCGGACGCGTCGGACATGTCTGACCGATCACGCAAAATGCTCCCAGCCGCCTTTGAGCGGCTTCCTCGCGCCGTCACGCTCGATCTCGACGGAGCGGCCGTCGGTAATCTCGCCGATATCGGTTACGCGGGCGCCCGCGGCCTCCTCGACGGCCGAGACAACCTGTTCGACCGCATCAGGCGATACCGCCATGAGAAGCTCGAAGTCCTCGCCACCGCCCGCCGCAAGGTCAATCGGGTCCCGGCCGACGTACGCCGCCGCCTCGACGAGGTTGTCGCTGATCGGGAGCAGGTCGGCGCGGACGACCGCCCCCACGCGGCTCGCCCTGCAGAGCTTCGGAAGGTCGGCGGCGAGGCCGTCGCTGAGGTCCATCATCGCGCGCAGGCCGCCGGTCTGAGCCGCCGCGCGGGCCTCCGGGACGCGGGGTATCGGCATGAGGTGGGCTTCGACGGCGCGGGCGTTCCGCCCGGCCGCTTCCTGAAATCCGTACGTAAGGAGCAGCTGCAGCCCCGCCAGCGACTTGCCGAGCCAGCCCGTCACCAGCACCCGGTCACCGGGGCGGGCGCCCGTCCGGCGGACGACCATCCCACGCTCGACACTGCCTATCTGGACGACGCTGATAGCGCACCCGGCCTCGATCGCATTCGTATCGCCGCCGACCACCTCGCTGCCGAAGCGCCGGGCGCACTCGGTCATACCCTGGTACAGGTCGTCCACGAACTCGGCATCCATATCGGCGCGGAGGGCGATCGAGACGAAGGTCCAAGTCGGGAGGCCGCCCATCGCGGCGACGTCGCTGATGTTGGCGGCGACGGCCTTCCAGCCGAGCTGGTACGGTGTGTTGATGTCCAGCCGGAAGTGCGGGCCCTCGACGAGCATGTCGGTCGTGACGACGGTGTAGTCGTTCCCGCCGGTGTCGAGGACGGCGGCATCGTCGCCCACGCCGACGATCAGTCCCGGCCCGGATGTGGGGAGCAGATGCTCCGCGACGATGCGGTCTATCAGAGATTCCTCGCCGAGTTCTGAGAGTTTCATGCTGACTCCGTCTCCTCACCATCGAATGGCGAGGCTGGCGACATGCAGAGCAAGCTGAAGCAAGCTCGCAGTATCCCAGACGGAACCGGCTTGCTTCAGCCTGCTTCTCACACCACTAGCCTGATGCTTCAACATCAGGCCCGCACACTCACTCCTTATGCAGATACTCGTCCACGACCTTCATCGCGCAGTATTTCCCGCACATCGAGCAGACGCCGTCCTCGTGGGTCGCGCGCTCGGAGCGGAACTTGCGGAACATGATCGGATCAATGCAGAGCTCCGCCTGGCGTTCCCAGTCGAGCTTCTTGCGAGCGACGGACATCTCGCGGTCCCAGTCCATCGCGCCTTTGATCCCCTTGGCGATGTCACCCGCGTGCGCGGCGATCCGGGATGCGGCGACTCCCTGGCGGACCTCATCCGGCCCTGGGAGGCCGAGATGCTCGGACGGCGTAACGTAGCAGAGGAAATCAACACCCGCGGCGGCGGCAATCGCGCCTCCGATCGCGGAGGTGATATGGTCGTACCCCGGCGCGACATCGGTGACGAGCGGGCCGAGCACGTAGAACGGCGCACCCTTGCAGAGCGTCTTCTGAATCTGGATGTTGGTCACGATCTGCTGCATCGGCACGTGGCCGGGCCCTTCGACCATCGCCTGGACTCCAGCCGTCCGAGCGCGGTCTACCAGTTCCCCAAGGATGATCAGCTCCTGGATCTGCGGGCGGTCGGTGGCGTCGGCGAGGCAGCCGGGACGCATGCCGTCGCCGAGGCTCAGGCAGACGTCGTGCGTGCGGCAGATGTCGAGCAGGTCGTCGAACCGCGCGTAGAGCGGATTCTCGCGGTCGTTGCCGAGCATCCAGCAGATCAGAAACGCGCCACCGCGACTGACCACATCAGCGACGCGCCCCTGATCCCTGAGGCGGGACAGCGACTCCCGGGTGATGCCGCAGTGGACAGTGACGAAGTCCACGCCGTCCTCGGCGTTGCGCTCGATCACGCGAAAGAGGTCGTCCTCCGACATGCCGACGACCGAGCCTTCGTCCGCGGCCTTCACCGCGACCTCGTATATCGGGACGGTGCCGAGGGGGACGGGGCAGTTGTCTGTGATCGTCTTGCGGACTGCGGCGAGATCACCGCCGGTGCTGAGGTCCATCATCGTGTCGGCGCCGGCCTCGACCGCGACCCGGAGCTTCTCGAGCTCGTCGGCGACGCTGGGGAAGTCGCCGGACGTGCCGATGTTGGCGTTGATCTTCGTGCGGAGGCCCGCGCCGATCCCGCAGGGCTTGGCGAGTTCGCGATTCACATTCGCCGGCACGACGATCGTCCCGGCGGCGACGCCCGCCCGGATGTCCTCGGGATCGAGCCGTTCCTGCTCGGCGATGATATTCATCTCGGGCGTGATCTTCCCCGCCCGCGCGTGTTCGAGTTGTGTCATATGCCTCACCGTTCTTTCGGAGAACGCGGATTGAACGGATGGAAGCGGAGGTCACGGAAAAGGGTGCCGTATCAGGAAACCGGGAGTTCCCTTTCCTGCTTTGATGGCTTCCTCGCGAAACTCGGTGTGTTCCGTTTCCCTCCGTGCTTCCGTGTTCTCCGCATACAAAACGCCGTGGGCCTCATCGCGGGCACACGGCGTCTGATCGTCGCGTCCGCTTCCCTACGCCGGGATTATCCGGGATCAGGTTCAGAGGGTTGTCCCGTCGAGCGGGACTCTCAGCGGGCGTTTCCGCCACGCACCCCTAGCGGCTGTGTTCATGCGTCTATTCGGAGTATACCACCCGTACCGGGGACTGTCAAACTTCGCGAGGAGGCAGCGGACCATAAGACATATGAGACACATGGGACCTATGACACGTCACCCGGCCACCATCTCCGCCATGGCGATGAAGTTGCGCGCGCCGTTTTCGCCGAAGGTACCGGAGGTCGTCCCGCCGAGGATGAATCCCCGGTCGCCGGCCGATTCGAGCCGCTCGCGGGCGATGGCGAGCACCTCTTCCGTCGGCAGTTTGTCCACGACCTCCATGTCGTCGAGGTTGCCCTGGAAGCAGACCCGATCGCCGAGCCGCCGTCGAGCCTCGCCGAGGTCGGCATTCCCCCAAGGAGGCGCCTCGAGCGGGTCAACGCAGTCCATCCCGATCGCCGCGAAATCCTCCAGGTAGCGCATCACCGGCCCGTGATTGTGGTAGTGGGCGACCGCGCCGTACTTGTGCATCACCGCGACCAGTTCCCGGTCGTACTTGACGCAGAGCCGCTCGAATGCATCCGGGCCGAGCTGGACGGAGGCGTATTCCCCCCCGACGATGCGGTAGGCATCCACCCCGGCCTTGCAGAGGCGCTCGACGTAGCTGATCAGGCGCTCCGTCATGATCGCCGTGAGCCGCTCGACCAGATCGGGCTCATCCGCCCACGCGAGGCAGAACCCCTCCGGCGAGAACCAGGATGCAGGAACCGCGACACCGTTGATCAGTCCGATCAGCACGAGCCCCTCGTTGCCGATATGGTCCTGCCACGCATAATAGCCGGAGAGGTCGAAATCCGGTTCCTCGTATGGGATGGAGAGCATCTTCTCGACGTCATCCGGACCCTTCAAGAAGAACTCGACGGTCGCGCCGGTGATCTCCGTGCGCCGATACCTGCTGACAAGGTCACCCTTCGGGGTATGAATGGTCGTGACGGTAGTGTCGCCCTGCTGCTCCGTCTCTCTGTTCACCGAACCGCCGAGGATCGGGTCGCCGCCGGAGCCGACGTCCTGGAACAGATCGGTCTTCCGCAGGAGCTCCCGACCGAGCGGGCTCTCCCGATCAACTCTGCAGAAATGCCAGGGAGAAACGGGCACGCGATCTACCTTCTCGAACCTCATTGCCGCGAGTATGCGTTCACGCGAAGTCATATCTTGCACCTGTTACTCGATCAAGTTCAGTTTCGCGGGCACCGTCATGCTGAACTTGATTCAGCATCCAGCGCGCGACCGGATGGATTCCGAATCGAGTTCGGAATGACGGCACCGGATCGGCAGTATCGCCAAGTTGAAGAATCGGGACGCTCGAATACTAGTGATACTTCGACTCCATGCCCGCGAGCCACTGATCAACCAGAGCGCCCTCATTGATGTGCGTGATCTTGCTCGCCTGCGCGATCCGCTTGAACTCCTGCACGAGCGCGGGGGCCTTGGCGGTGTCGAAGCCGTATGCGTCGGGATAGGTCAACTGCAGGTACCAGAGCGGCAGGAAGAGCCGGTCGACGCGCTGAGCCTGCTCGGCCGTGAGCTTCCTCGACCGGGCCTTCTCGAGTATCTTGAGGCCTTCGACCAGCCAGGCGTCCGCAAAGGTCGTCTTCGGGTCCCAGGCGCCGAACGCGTGCCTGCCCGGGTCGAGCGCCGCCCTGTCGAGCAGCATGACGTACCGGAGTACATCGCCCGCCGCGGCCCCGTAGTAGCCGTTGCAGAACTCCCGCCGTATGACCCCGGGACTGCGGCTCGGGTCCCACATCAACCGGGCGGCGAGGTACTGCCGAAGCTCGGCCATCTCACCGCCGGGACTCTGGTAGTCGGCCTGGATCATCAGCCCCCGAACGTTGTGCGCGGCGTAGTATCGGATATCCTTCACGAGGCCGTCGAGGTTCTGGCACGGCGCGATGTAATGCGCGAAGTTGGCGGCGTAGTGCCAGATGAAGATGTTGTCGGTCACCTTGCTCCACGCATCGAGGTTCGCCGCAAGGTTGGCGCCGAGGCCACACTCCTCGAACCCGTGGAAGTAGCAGCCCGCGTGGCAGAGGCGGATGATGACGTTCCTGCGCGGCCTGGTGATGCTCGGCGGCTTGGTCGAGTAGGCGTAGGCGAGCGTCTCGATCCACTTGTCGGGGTACTTCTTCGCCACTTCATCGGCGATCGCGTTGACGAACCGGAGGATCGGCCCGTGCTGGGAGCCCTCCTCGTTGACGACAGCCATGCACTTGTCGCACTCGCAGGGGCCGTTGCCGTCGTTCTGGGAGACGTCGAAGATCGGGACCTCCGGGTTATCCGCGATCCACTTGAGCACCTGCTCGGTCGCGATCTCGAGGACGTCGGGATTGGTGAGGCATAGCTGGCCGTGGACGGTCAGGTTCGTGCGCTTGCCCCCGACGAGGCTGAAGTACTCTGGATGCTCGGCGAAGTACTTCTCCGGCGGCACGAGCCTGGCGAAACTGTGGACGTAGGGCTCGATCCGAATATTCCCGCCGACCTCCTCGTCGCACTTCGACCAGGGGCCGTTCAGGCGCTGACGGGCCGCGATCTCCTTAGGGAAGCTGTCCCAGTAGAGCGTCTCGCGGTACATGAACGGAGGCGTGTAGGCGTAGTCTATCTCCGGGAGATCGAGCTTGTCGTGCTTCGGGATGATGGTGCAGTCACGGGCGAGAAACCTGACGCCGAGGTACTTTTCGAGCAGGACGTAGACCGTGTAGAGCTGGCCTCGGTCGTTCTGCCCGAGGAGGATGACGTCATCGCCGACGGTCTTGATGAGAACGCCGTCCTCGCGCAGTTCACCGAGTCTCTTCTCGATCTCGGGGCCGCCGCTGCGCCTGCACGGGCCGAGCACGAATCCATGCCGTCCGACCGCATGCTTTTCTGCCACGATCGCCGGCCTGGTTCCGGTTGACTTGGCGATAAAGTACTGGAGTTCCTTCGCTGCGTATGTGACAACCGGGCTCGGCTCGTCCGGGATGATGATCATCGTATCACGTCCGTTCCGCGCTCCCGCCGCGGATGCGGAGAGGACCAGCGCAAGGAGGATTGCCGTCAGTGATGCCTTCATGTTGACCGCCCTTCTTCACTGTGTACGTTCGACTTCCGGGCGGCGAAGCCCTTCGAGTACGACTACGAGCAGGAAGTCACGTCGCCTTCTGGTCGCAGGGGCGTTTCCGTGATATAATACCCCGTCTTGTAAACGCGAGGGGGGTCTGCACCTGATATGGGTTCGAAGAAAGAAGCACTGAAACAGCTTATCGAGATGTCCCACTGGCTCGGCAAGGAGCGCAGGGGGCTGGTGATACTGGGCGAGGGGAACACCTCGGCCAAGATAGACGACGACACGTTCTACGTGAAGGCGAGCGGCACCCAACTCGGCACGATCGAGGAGGAGGGGCTGGTCGAGGTCAGCGCGCCGAAGGTCCTGCGGATGCTCGACGGCCCGGAGCTGACCGACGACGAGATCAAGGCGAACCTCCGGGCGGCGATGGTCGACCCGGACGGCAAGCTGCTCCCTTCGATCGAGACCGTCTTCCACGGCTACCTGCTGAGCATCCCCGGCGTGAGCTTCGTGGGGCACACGCACCCGATCTCGGTGAACGGCATCCTCTGCTCGAAGGGGTGGCGCGACATGACGCAGGGGCGGCTGTTCCCGGACGAGGTCGTGTGCTGCGGGGCGGCCCCGGCGCACGTGGAGTTCACCGATCCGGGCGTGACGCTGGCGCGGAAGATCAAGTCGGTCGTGACGGACTACATCCGCGAGCATGGGGAACGCCCGAAGGCAATCCTGATGCAGAACCACGGCCTGATCGCGCTCGGGGCGACCGCGAAGGAAGTCCAGAGCATCACGGCGATGTGGGACAAGACGGCGAAGGTGCTGGCGGGGACGCTTGCGTTCGGCGGGCCGAACTACATGAGCGAGCAGACGGTGGAGCGCATCCGCACGCGCCCGGACGAGATCCAGCGGAAGAAGCTGATAGAGAACCTTTAGCGCGGGGAACTGTAACCGACAGCCCTGAGCATGCCGGTGAATGACGGCATGTATCGAAGGGCGCTCTTGCTGCAGGAGGCCGTCCTTCGATACACGCGCCAGAGCGCGCACTCAGGACTGGACGGTGCTGCGAGTGGAGCACATTCATGACCGTCGGACCGGCCGCCGAGTACGATCACGAGTAGGAGCACGAGTATGAGCGATACACTTCCTGATAAGATACTGACCTGGTATCTCTACGGCGCGGGGCTGGAGAACTTCGGCAAGGACGGGAAGCCGGTTGAGCACCCGATGCCGGAGTACGGGCCGGAGGAGCTTCTGGTCCGGGTGGATGCCGTGAGCATCTGCTTCAGCGACATCAAGGTGATCAACCAGGGCAACCTGCACCCCCGGATCACCGGGCGCGATATGGTGAATGACCCCGTTACGCTCGGCCACGAGGCGGCGGTCACCGTCGTGGGCGTCGGCGAGAAGGTGGCGGACCGGTTCAAGATCGGCCAGCGGTTCACCGTCCAGGCCGACGTCTTCGTGAACGGCGTGAGCATGGCCTTCGGGTACGTCCTCCCCGGCGCGCAGACCCAGTACCAGGTGATCGGCAAGGAGATGCTCGACGGCGACGAGGGATGCTACCTGCTACCTATGGCCGACTCGACCGGATACGCCGAGGCCGCTCTCGCCGAGCCCTGGGCTTGCGTCGTGGCGAGCTACAAGATAACCCGCCGGAAGTCAATCAAGCCCGGCGGGAAGCTCTGGATCATCGGCGCGGCGATGGACGACGGCGACTACGCGCTCGACTTCGAGGTGGAGCCCGAGCTGGTGGTCGCGACGGAACTCGACTGGCCGATGATGGACCAGCTCAAGTTCTGGTCGGAGGCCGGCCGTTTCAAGCTGAGGGAGACCGACGCCTTCGAGTCCATTGACTTCGAGGCGTTCGAGCAGAAGCACGGCGGCTTCGACGACATAATCGTGCTCGGCGCGAACCCGGATGTGATCGAGAAGGCGGCGACGCTCCTCGGCAAGCAGGGGATCATGAACATCGTCTCAGAGGAGCCGCTCACCCGCCCGATCAACATAGACGTCGGCAAGGTCCACTACTGGAACCACTCCTACATCGGCACGATGAGCAGGCACATCGGATCCGCTTACGAGCCGGTCCGCATGCCGAGCGAGTTGAGAGCCGGCGGGACGGCGTGGTTCGTAGGCACGGGCGGACCGATGGGGCAGATGCACCTCCCGCGCGCGCTCGAAATGGAGGACGGCCCGAAGAAGGTGCTCGCCACCGATATTGACACCGCGCGCCTGAACAGCCTGCGCGAGCGGTTCGAGCCGATAGCCCGGAGGCGCGGCATCGAGCTCCTTATCGTGAACCCGAACGAGATGAGCGCGGACGATTTCGACAAGCTGATCGAGGCGTTCACGGACGGCAACTGCTTCGACGACATCGTGATGCTCGCGCCCGTGCCTGCATTGATCGAGCAGGCGGTGGGATACCTCGCCGACGAGGGCCTGATGAACATCTTCGCGGGAGTGCCGATCGGCACGATCGTGAGCATGGACCTGAGCGGCGTCTTCATGAGCAACGTCCGGTTCGTGGGCAGCAGCGGCTCGAAGGTAAGCGACATGCTCGACACGCTCCACGCGGCCGAGTCGGGCAAGATCTCGACAAACACGTCGGTGGCGGCGATCGGCGGGATCGAGGCGTCGTGGGAGGGCATGAAGGCGGCGAAGGAAGGGACGTATCCCGGCAAGGTCGTGATCTATCCGCAGATCAAGGACCTCCCGCTGACGGCGGTGCCCGATCTGAAGGACAAGCTGCCGACGGTCTACGCGAAACTCACCGACGGCATGTTCTGGAACCGCGAGGCGGAGGCGGAGCTGCTGAGGGTGATGGCCGGCTAGGCCCATTCGTCCTATTAGACGGATGGGACGGATGGGACATATGGGGCCTATGACGAGGAGTAAGAGCGTGATTGAGTGCAAGGCATTGGCGGGGCAGGCCGCCATCGTGACGGGCGCCGGGCAGGGGCTTGGCGAGGCGATTGCCCGGCGACTCGCGGCCGAGGGATGCGATGTCCTCCTGGGCGACATCGTCTTCGAGAACGCGCAGAAGGTCGCGGAGGACATCGTCAAGACCACCGGTCGTAAGGCCGTCGGCTTCAAGGTGGACGTCACGAACGACGAGCAGGTCGTCGAGATGGTTCGACTTGCCGTCCGGGAGTTCGGCAAGCTCGACATCATGGTCTCGAACGCCGGAATCCTCAAGGCGGAGGAGGTCACCGAGTTCTCGACAGCCGACTGGCGGAAGGTGATAGATGTAAACCTCGTCGGCTACTTCATCTGCGCACGCGAGGCGGCGAAGGTGATGGTCGCGCAGAAGAGCGGAAACATCATCCAGATCAACTCGAAGTCCGGCAAGAAGGGCAGTTTCAAGAACTCCGCCTACGCCGCGAGCAAGTTCGGCGGGATCGGTTTGACGCAGAGCCTCGCGCTTGAGATGGCGCCGCACGGCGTCCGGGTGAACGCGATCTGCCCCGGCAACCTCCTCGACGGCACGCTCTGGCAGGACAGCCTCTTCGAGCAGTACGCGCGCACGCAGGGGATCACCGTCGAGCAGGTGAAGGAGAAGTACCTCGGCCAGGTGCCGCTCGGACGAGGATGCGCCTACGATGATGTGACGAACGTGGTGGTCTTCCTGGCGTCCGAGCAGTCGAGCTACATGACGGGCCAGGCGATCAACGTCACCGGCGGGCAGGAGATGCGGTAGGGGAAGTGACCGGTGCCCGGCGAACTGATGCGCTCGACAGGGAGCAAGCACGTGCTGATCGTAGACCAGTTGAGGAAGCAGTACAAGACCACGCTCGCCGTGGACGGCATCAGTTTCACCGTCGCCGACGGTGAGATCCTCGGGCTGCTCGGCCCGAACGGCGCTGGGAAGACGACCATCCTGCGCTCCATCGCCGGCATAATCCGGCCTACCTCCGGGCGCATCGAAGTCGCCGGGCACGACCTGGCGAAGGACGAGACCGGCGCGAAGAAGAACCTCGCGTTCGTCCCCGAGACGCCGAACCCTTACGAGATGCTCACCGTCCACGAGCACCTCAGATTCATCGCGATGGCCTACGACACCCTCGACAAGTTCGAAGAGAGAGCGAACTCTCTGCTCGAGAAGTTCGACCTCGACGAGAAGAAGAATGAGCTTGTGGCGACGCTCTCGAAGGGCATGAAGCAGAAGCTCGCGGTGGCATGCGCATTCATCCACGACGCCCAGGTGGTCCTTTTCGACGAGCCGCTGATCGGCGTCGACCCCAAGGGCGCGCGCGAGTTGAAGAACATGATGCTCGAGGCGAAGGCGGCCGGGTGCTCGATCCTGGTCAGCACGCACATGCTCGACACGGCTGAGCGGCTCTGCGACCGGATACTTATCATTGACCGGGGGCACGTCGTGACCGAGGGCACACTCGGCGAGCTGCACGAGCGCGCTCAGATGCGCTCCGACGCGACACTGGAAGACGTATTCCTCAAGCTCACCGAAGAGGCCGAACAAGTTGAGACCCCTGCTGTACCTTGAGTGCCGCCAACTCGCGAACCTGGTCCGGATCACCCTTCGGACGCCGAAGCGCCTGATCCCGACGGTGCTCTTCATCGTCTGGATAGGTTTCTTCGTGCTGATGCAGGCGTTCGCTGCCACCAGGGGAATGAACCAACAGCCGCCAATAGTGGGACAGCTCGTGGAAATGATGCAGTCCATTCTGCTCTTCGTCACGATCTGGATCTCGCTGGGCGCGATCGCCCACGCGTTCTCGAACAGCCTGATCATCTACAGCCAGGCGGAGATGGATGTCCTGATCGCCATGCCGATCGACCGTCGGATCATCATGGGCCTGAAGCTGGGCGCCATATACGCCAAGTTCGCTCTGTTGCTAGCCCTGATGGGCGTGTTCATCGGGATGCAGGCGTCTCGAATGGTTGCGTCCATCCCGATCCTGGACCTGGTCGCCTGGCTGTCAATCGTCCTCTACGCGATCACGATCATCAATCTTTCGACAGTCATCAACCTGATCGTGGCACACGGCACGGTGGAGAAGCGGTGGCAGAAGAGATCCGTGCAGGCGCTGGGACTCGGCATCCTGGTCCTGGCGGGAGCGACCGTCTACGGGGCATATGCTCGCACCGGCGATGCGGCTTCCGCCATCGCTGCGCTGATCCACCAGCCGATACTGGTCTGGCTAGCGGCGCCCGCGGTATGGGTGTCGGGGCTGGCCTTGGCCGGCATCAACGGGTGGCAGCCGGCTCACGCGTGGCAGTTGGCGGCCCTCGGAACCATGGCGATCGGGACCATGGCGATGGTGCTCGCACGGAAGGAGAACCCGTACGAGCCGTCCCTGGCTGCAAGCACGAGAAGCGCGTTGATCAGAGAGGCAAAGAAGTCAGGCGATGTCAGCAGGCTTCGCACTGAGCTGGCGCGCGGTCGGAAGCATTCGACGGCCACGATCGTAACTCCATTCGGTCGCGGGGCGACCGCCATCCTGTGGAAGAACATGCTGCTCTCGCTGCGCATGAGCCGGTCGGCGATGATCGGCGCTCTGATTGTCATCCCGGTCGCCGCGCTGCTCGGCCGCGCGGTCATCAGGGACAGAGGACTGCTCGCACTCGCGCCCCAGGCTATGACCGGCATTGCGCTCTACATGAGCTATATGCTGGCCATGTTCATGGGGCAGATGCTCAGGGCCGATCTCAAGCAGGTGAACATCCTCAAGCCGATGCCGATCTCACCGTGGTGGCTGATGGTCGCCGAGACCGCCAACGCCGGACTGATGGTCTGGGCGTTGATCTGGCTGCTTTTCGGATCGGCGGTGTTCCTGCTGGGAGCGCCCACCTCCGACCTGATGATCATATCCGGTGTCGCGCTTCCGTTCGTCGCCTACGGAACGATCTGCTCCCAGACGACAGTGGCGGTGCTCTACCCCAACTGGGGCGACATGTCCCAGCAGTGGATAGCGAACCTGCTGAGCATGCTGTTCAGCGTGTTGAGCATAGGCCCTCCGCTGGCGGTCGGCGCCATCTTGTGGTTGCTCCACGCACCGCCCGCGATGACGGCCTCGGCGGTGATCGCCGTCGCGCTTACCGTAGCTGCCGGGGGAATCACGCTCGGGGCGGCGACCTATCGGATCCACGACCCGACGGACGAGTAGGCGCCGATCGTATCTCAGATGCCGAGTTAAGAGCATGGGACGGGCTTAGTCAGCGGGAGATGTGCGAGCATACATTCGCCCGCTTCTCTCCAAACGCACCGTTTGCCTCGCAGAAAAGAAATAGTAAACGTTTACATAAAACTCTTGACGAAAGAACCCCGCGGGGATATAATCGAATAAGCAGTGAATGATTGGGCGCGCGGAGGTCTGTTTCGTGAAGGTGTTCGTTTCCGTTGACATGGAAGGCATCAGCGGCGTAGTGAACTGGGAACAGACCTCGGCGGGCAACCCGTCATACGAGGACGCCCGCGCTCTGATGGCCGGGGAACTCCGCGCGGCGGTGGAAGGTCTCTACGACGGCGGCGCGACCGAGATTCTCGTCAACGACTCGCACGCGAACGGGCGCAACATCAAGATCGCGGAGGCCGACCCGAGGGTCCGCCTGATAACGGGCGGAGGGTCTCCGCTCTCGATGATGCAGGGAATTGACGAGACGTTCGACGCGGCGGTCTTCGTGGGATATCACGCGGGAGCCGGGACGGCGGCGGTCCTGAGCCACACGTACAACGGGACGATCTATTCGGCGAAACTCAACTCGCGCCTGGTGGGCGAGATCACGATAAACGCGGCGGTGGCGGGATACTTCGGCGTGCCGGTGGTGATGGTGACCGGCGATTCCACCGCGTGCAGGGAGGCGCTGTCGAGCCTCGGCCCGGTCGAAGCGGTCGCGGTCAAGGAGCCTATCACGAGGTACGCGGCCGACTGCCTTCACCCGGAGGCCGCGAGGGAGCGGATCAGGACGGCGGCGGCTGGACTGTTCGACAGGCTGCCGGAGTTCGAGCCGTTCAGCCTGGAACCGCCTATAAGATTTGAACTGGCATTCACGAACACCGGGCTCGCGGACGCGGCCGGGATCATGCCGGGGGCGGTCAGGGAAGACGCGACGACCATCGGCTACGCTTCGGACGATTTCCTGGGAGCGTACCGCGGGTTCCTGACGATGACGAGACTCGCCGGCGCAGAGAGGTAAGGACGCAAGTTGGACATCAGGGAGAAGATCGGCCAGATGCTCATGTTCGGCTGGCAGGGACAGACCGAGCACGACAACCAGAATCTGTGCACCCATTCCAAGATCCTGACGGACGACTTCAAGGTCGGAGGCATAATCCTGCTCGGCCGAAACGTTCGCGGGCCCGAGCAGATCGCATCCACCCTGAACGAGCTTCAGGGGCGCTCGGACATTCCGATGTTCATCGCGGCGGACCAAGAGGGCGGCCTCATCACCCGGATGAAGCACCCCTTCACGACGTTCCCGGGCAACATGGCGCTGGGGGCGACGCGCTCCGCCGAGTTCGCGCGGGAATGCGCCGGGGCGATCGCGCGCGAGTTGGCCGCCGTCGGCGTGAACACAAACTTCGCGCCGTGCGTGGACGTCAACAACAACCCGCTGAACCCGATCATCGGCATCAGGTCGTACGGCGAGTCGCCCGAGATGGTGTCCGAACTCGGGGCGGCGGCGGTCGAGGGCTTCCAGTCCAACGGGATCATGGCCTGCGCGAAGCATTTCCCCGGCCACGGCGACACGTCCACCGACACGCACCTCTCGATGCCGAGCATACCGTATCAGCGCAAACGGCTGAACAAGGTCGAGCTGGCCCCGTTCAGGGCGTGCATCAAGGCCGGAGTCGCGATGGTCATGAGCACGCACATAGTCTTCACCGCGCTCGACCCCAGCATGCCGGCGACGCTCTCTCCGGCCGTTCTGACCGGCCTCCTCCGAAAGCACATGGGGTTCGGCGGCCTGATCGTTACCGACTGCATGGAGATGAAGGCGGTCACCGCCAACTACGGCGTCGGGGAAGCGTCGGTGCTCGCCGTGAAGGCCGGGACCGACATTCTGCTCGCGAGCCACACATTGGAGGCGCAGGCGCAGATCCGCACCGCTCTTCTGAAGGCGGTCGAGTCCGGCGAGATATCCGAAGAGCGCATCGAGGAGTCGGTCGCGCGCATTATGGCCGTCAAGAGCGAGTACGGGCTCGATCAGCGGCGGACAACGGACATCTCCACGGTCAGAGAATCGGTCGGGACGGAGACCAACCGAAGCCTCGAGCGCGAGATCGCCGAGAGTTCGGTCACCGTGCTGAGGAACGACGGGGCGGTCCTCCCGCTCAAGCTCATGAAGACCGACCAGGTCCTGGTGGCGGGGCTGCATCCCGCGACCGAGCAGTTCGCCGCCGCGCTCAGGAAGTACCATCCCAACACCAGGCTTGCCCGGATCAGCAACGAGCCGACGGAGAAGGAACTCGCGGCGGTCAGGGAGCTGATCAAGCAGTCGAAGGTCGTCATCCTCACCACCTGCCAGTCCGAACCGTGGACCAGGGAACTGGTGCGGCCGGACCCGAAGTCCGAGACCGGGAACGGAAGGCCGGCGGTGATCATCGCCGCGCGGGAGCCATACGACCTCTGCCACTACCCCGACGCCAAGGCCAGCGTGGCGACCTACGGTTACCCGGACGCGACAGTTCAGGCCGCGGCGGACATGCTTTTCGGCAGGATACAACCTGTCGGCAAGCTGCCCGTCTCGATTCCGGGATACGCGAAGTTCGGTTTCGGGCTGGAGAAGCTGTAGCAGTCGGGGCAAGGGAAACGTTTTGAGGGGGTCCGCGTAGACGCGGACCCCCTTTTCGCCGCTATGGTTACTTCGTCTTGATGGTGTAGTCTCCGGATATCGCCTCGTTGCCCGATGCGTCCTTCGACCTCACCCTGTAGTGATAGGTCGTCCTGCGCGCCAGACCGGTCACCTGCATGGAGTGGCTGGTGACCAGGTTCGCGTCGAGCGTCGTCAGGTTTCCGTAGGATGTCGTCAGCCCGTACTCGACCTGGCTGGTAGCGGGCTCATTGGTCGTCCAACTCGCGGTGAAGTTCCCGGCTCCGGCGCTCGCAGACACGCCCGAGATCACCGGCGGCGTAGTGTCGCCAGGGGTGGTCGCCTGAGCGGGACTGCTCTGAGCCGACTCGTTGTCCGCCGCGTCGTACGCGCTCACCGTGTAGGTGTAGGTCGTGTTCGGCGCACAGGTCGTGTCCGAGTAGCTGTTGGTCGCGCTGGTGCCGATCTGCGTGCCGCCGCGGAAGATCTTGTACCCCGCCACGCCGACGTTGTCGGTCGAGGCCGTCCACGCCAGGTTGACCTGGCTGCCCGATACTGCCGTCGCGCTCAGGTTCGTCGGCACGGTGGGCGGCTGGGTGTCTCCGCCGGCGACCTTCGTGAACCGGGCCGCATCGGCCATGACCACCAAGCTGGCCTCGCCGGTACCGTTCCCGAGCTTCAGGTATCCGGCAGTGCCCGCGGCGAACGGCTTGGCCGCGACGAGGCCGACCCACTGGCCGCCGCCGGCCTGCTGGTTGACGTTGACCTGTTGGCTTCCGCCGTCCCAGTAGACTATGTAGGGAGCGGCCGTAGTGCGGTTAGCTCCCTGCGGGTACCAGCAGAAGACATCGTAGTTTCCGGCGATCTCTACCGTAGGGCGCCAGACGGCCGTGCCGGTCTCGCCGGTGGACGTGCTGATGTAGTTGTAGTTGTCGCCGTACTTGTCCACGGACGACGTGCCCGTGAGCCATGTGCCGGTGAACGCCGCCTGCGGGTTGTCAATGATGAAATCGGTCACCGCAGGGGTGGTCGCCTGCGCGGGCGCGCTCTGCGCGCTCTCGTTCAAGGCTCCGTCGAAAGCGCTCACGGCATAGGTATAGGTCGTGTTCGACGCGCAGTTCGTGTCCGAGTAGCCGGCGGAACTCGTGGTGTCCAGGTAGCCGCCGTTGCGGAAGACCTTGTAGCCCGAGACGACTCCGCTGTTGTCGGTGGAGGGCGTCCAGGTCAGGTCTATGCGCGTCGAAGATACCGCCGCGGCGGAGAGATTCGCCGGGACGGTGGGAGGCTCGGTGTCGCCGGCCCCTCCTACCTGTATGCTGCGAGTGACCGCGGCGCCGAACCACTGCACGCCGTCTCGAACCATCTGCCAGTCGGTCACGTAGTTCCCCTCGACCGTCGGCGCGGTCAGGCTGAACGTCCACGTGTACGTCTGGCCGGGAGCGACGTTGCCGGAGATGGCGTGGCGGGTGGCCGCCGTGAACGGATCCGAGTCACCGACGGCGCCGAGCCTGAACGACTTGTCTTCGTTCCAGTTGACACCCCTGTTCCTCAGCGTGATGCTGACCTGTCGGGTCTCGCCCGGAGCCAGTTGCGCGGGGATGGTGTCGCTCACGTACTCGTCGGAGTAGAATCCCCAGGTAGGCGTTGTTCCGAAGTAGGTGCAGACGCCCTTGTAGATTCCCCACATCGCGCCGGAGGTCCAGAACGGGTCGCGCAGCTTGACGGCATCGTTCTCGCAGGTGTCGTGAAACGCGAGTTCGATCAGGATCGCTGCCCGGTCAGGGATGCGGATTTCGCCGTATGCCCCGTTCGAGTTCGACTTGCCCCTGTTCGTCCACGACGAGTCACCGACTTCGTTGTGAATCGTTGATATCAAGGTGTCGTGAACGGCGTTGGCGAGGTTGGTGCTGACGGTACACCACTTCTTGTGCTCGGAGCCGCAGTCGTAGTAGGTGATCGTGCCGGACGGGCAGGTGCCCCCGTAGCAGTCGCCGTTCAGGCCGTTCGTGTGCAGGGAGATATAGATGTCCGTGCCGTCGTAGTCGGACGCGAGCGGCCTGGCGCGGATGTCGTCGTTCACCTCGGTCGCGCCGTCACCGAGCGTGCATCCACTGTAGCTGCCGTAGACCGTGCACGGGTACCCGGTGTGCTGGAGCCAGTACGGCGAGGCCATCTTCCACCACTCGTAGGCGCCGTAGTTCCCGTACGCCTTGTCGTGGCAGCGCACCTTCTTCACCACCATGCCGTCTGCCTCCAGGAATGCCGTGAGGTAGAGGGCATAGTCCAGGTTATGGAAATCCTCCTGGCTCAGGGGGGCGCAGTAGACCGGCCGCTGAGTGTACCATCCGGTGCCGTTCCAGAAGATGCCGTGGCCGGGCGAGAGCGTGATGGTGTGCCCGGACAGCGACTCGACGCCGTAGCCCGCCTGGGCCTTGCCCGACTCGAAGGGCGGTACGATATCCGGCGCGGGGGGAAGCAGGTCGGCGAGCTGGACTCCGTTGACGAGGATGACGACGTCGCCCTCGATGCCGTAGTACCAGAGGGTGTTCTTGACCTGCTCGAAGATCGCCTGAGTACGGGCCTCGTCGAGACCCTGGGAAGTCAGGCGGTTCGAGAAGTTGACGACCGTGGTGACGCCCTCGGTCACGAGGTCCAGGACGGCGGTGCCTCTCGGCACGGCCGAACTGAGTCCGAATCGCTGGGGACCTCCGGCGAGGGCCTTGATCGCGGACAGGGCGTCCACGGCGGCGGCGCTGTCAACCACGGCGGGGTTGCCGTCTGCGTCCAGGTACACGACGGGACCCGCGGATGCCGAGGCGGCCGCAAGCGTCAGGCCGATCAACAGGAGTAGGATGCGTGTGCCTTTCAATGCGTAATCCTCCTTTGCAGAGATCGCGGCGGGTTCGCCGCGGAGAGGTCGGAAGGAGGAGGCCCGCCTGCCGGGGCCTCCTCGCTCGCGGGAACGGACTTCACAGGCGTGCAGAGCCTAGGGCTTGTACCACCTGACGGCGTCGGCCATGACGACCTTGCCGAGGGTCGTCCAGCACGAGAGCTTGACCTGGTTCGACCCCGCGGCCATGCTCTGGGTCGTCAGCAGGTTCCACTTGCCCCCGTTGATCTGCTGGTTCACGTTGATCGTCTGCGAACCGCCGCTGTAGTAGACGATGTACGGCGCGGTAAGCGACCGGTTCGTGCCCTGGGGCCACCACGCATACACCTGGTAGCTTCCCGCGGCCGGCAGGGTGACGGCCCAGGTCGCAGCATCGCTGATCGCCTGGGTCGAGCGGAACCGGTAGTCGGCGCCGTACTTGTCCGTTGACGAGGTGCCGGTGGACCAGTTCGCCGACGCGGTGAAACCGGCCTGGGCGTTGTCCAGGATGACCTCTACCACCGGCGACGAAACGGTTATTGTCTTCGAGCAGGTGGCGCCGAACCAGGTGACTCCCTCGCGCACCATCCGCCAGTCGGTGGTGTACGTGCCGGGAGTCGTCGGAGCGGTCAGGTTGAACGTGAAGGTCACGGTGCCGCTCGGCTCGACCTCGCTCGAGAGCAGCTGCCTGGTGGTGCCGGTGAACGGATCGCTGTCACCGACGGCACCGAGCTTGTACCCGCGGGCGGAGTTCCAGAGCACTCCCCGGTTCCTCATCGTGACGCTGACCGACTTGGTCTCGCCGGGAGCCATCGTACTCGGGATGGTGTTGCTGACGACCTCCGACGAGTAGAAGCCCCAGGTCGGAGCGGTGCCGAAGTAGGAGCAGATGCCGTTGTATATGCCCCACATGGATACGCTTCGGAACCAGTTGTCCCTGAGGTACACCGCATCCTTCTCGCAGGTGTCGTGGAAGCCGAGCTCGATCAGGATGGCGGCCCGGTCCGGGATGCGGATTTCGCCGTATGCGCCGTTCGAGTTCGCCTTGCCTCTGTCGGTCCAGCTACCGTCGTAGTACGTGCGGATCGCGCTTATCAGCGAGTCGTGGACCGAGTTGGCGAGGTTCTGGCTGACGGTGCACCAGGAAGAGTGCTCCGTGCCGCAGTCGTAATAAGTGATCGTGCCGGTCGGGCACGTCGAGCCGTAGCAGTCGCCGGACAGGCCGTTCGTGTGCAGAGAGATGTAGATGTTAGTGTTGTCGTAGTCCGACGCAAGCGGCCTGGCGCGGATGTCGTCGTTCGTCTCGGTGCCTCCGCTGCCCAGGTTGCAGTCGCCGGTCGAGCTGGCATAGACCGAGCACGGATATCCAAGGTTCTTGAGCCAGTAGGACGCGCCCATGTGCCACCATGCCTCGCCGCCGTTGTAGGGAGAGGCGCCCTGGCCGAGGTTCGTGCATCGGGCCAGCTTCACGGTTGCGGCGTCGGCGGCGAGATGAGCCTGCAGGTAGCGCATCATCTCGAGGTTGTGATAATCCTCCTGATTGAGCGGGGAGCAGTACACCGGCCTCGCGGTGTACCATCCGCTGCCGTTCCAGAAGAGGCCGTGGCCCGGCGACAGGAACACGCTCCTGCCTCCGAGACTCGCGATCGCGTTGGCGTACGGGGCCAGGGCCTCCGCGCCGGGAGCGACTTCGGCGGTCTCGGGAAGGTAGTCGGCGAACGGGATGCCGTTTGCCAGAACGGAGAGATCACCCTCGACTCCGTAGTACCAGAGGGTGTTCTTCACCTGCTCGAAGATGGCCTGAGCCCGGGCCTCGTCGAGACCCTGCGCAGTCAGCCGATGGGAGAAGTTGACTACAACCGCGCTGCCTTCGATCACGAAGTCCAGGACGGTAGTACCTCTCGGCACGGCGGAAGTGAGTCCGAGTGCGGTCGGGCCTCGTTGGGGGCCTCCCGCAAGAGCTTTGAGCGCGGACAGGGCGTCCACGGCGGCGGGGTTGTCAATCGCCGTCAAGTTCCCGTTTGCGTCCAGATAGACGACGGGGCCTGCGCATACTGCCGAGGGGATCAGCAGCAACAGGAGCAGCGCAAGCGACGCGAAGACGGGGGTTGCGATACGCGCGCTTTTCACCAGACATCCCTCCCAGATTGATTTTTCACCCAGCGCAGGCGCGGATGACCGACGGTCTCGGGAGTTCCGTGTATGAAGCTGCGGAGTTCTCGGGAACGAGCATCAGCACCATTGCCGAGCGTTACCTGTTCGAGTATAGCAAAGTATCGTAGAACTGTAAGCACTTTTTTTTGTGGGGCGGTGGGCGTTCCCGGCTCTGTGCTATGCGGCGCGCCTCCGAAGGATTGCCGGCGGACGGCGTCAAACAGGATTCCGGAAGCAGACCTACATCGGAGGCCGTCACCATGCGCGTTCTACTGCTTGCCGCGGCCGGAATCCTGATCATGTGCAGAGCCGACGCCGCGAAGATCACCATCGCCGACGACGGGCGCAGCGACTATTCGATCGTCGTCCCGTCGAAGCCGTCGCCGACCGAGGAGTTCGCGGCGGGCGAGTTGTCGCGCTATCTCGAGCGGATGTCCGGCGCCCAAATCCCGATCGTGAAGCGGTCTTCGAGGCTTCCCGACCGCGCCGTCATCGTCGGGGCACAGGAGTCCCTCCCCGAGGCGGCGATGCTTATCGCCGACAACAGCGAGGAGAGCGACGGCTTCGCGATCGCCCTGGAGCGCGGGCATCTGTACATCGTCGGAGCGTGGGACCGGGCTGCTCTGAACGGGGTGTACGAGTTCCTGCGACTTCTCGGATGCCGGTGGCTCGCGCCGAGGTTCGACCACTACAAGGGGACGGCGGAGATCGTTCCGAGGAAGCCCACCATCGTGTACGAGGCCGAGGAGGACTACCTGCGCGAGGCGTCGTCGTTCCCCATCCGCAAACTCTACGTCGAGGAGGGCCACTCCCACAATGCCGAGAACCTCGTGCAGTTGATCGAGTGGATGCCCAAGGCGCGGTACAACACGCTGGTCGTGCCGACCGACTACCAGGGCGGCGGCCGGGTGATGTGGGACAACTGGCGGGAGGAACTGACCCCGGAGCTTCAGAGGCGCGGCATCATCATCGAGGTCGGAGGCCACGGTTACCAGAACTTCCTGAACGCCGAGATGGAAGGCGGCACTCTCTTCGAAGAGCACCCCGAGTGGTTCGGCATGAACGAGAGGGGCGAGCGCGTGAAGTCGCGCGGGAGGGTGATCTGCACGTCGAACCCCGACGCGGTGGCGTACCTGACGGCGAACCTCGCGAAGTACCTGAGCGAGCGCCCGGAGATACGGGTGTTCGACTTCTGGCCGCCCGACGGCGCCTCGTGGTGCGAATGCGAGAAGTGCAGGGCCCTCGGAGAGCCGCCGGACAGACAGTCAGGGCTTATCTCTCGCGTGAAGGCAGAGGTGGCGAAGGTCCGGCCGGACCTCCGGCTCGAAACGATCGCCTATCACAAGACCATCGCGCCGCCCGAGTCGTTCCCGATGGAC
>JAGONM010000019.1:39290-70795 GCA_017993055.1 Armatimonadota bacterium | reverse complement strand
AGGAGCGCGCGCAGAAGGCGAAGCGCGCCCGCCAGAAAGCCCTGGAAGCGCTGGCGGCATAGTGATGAAAATCAAGTCCGCGAGACACGAGCCCAAAACAAATGTACACACTCCAGCAGGAGTGACCGTCATGCCTCCGCGTGCTTGACATTCCACTAATGATGGCATAGAATGATAGCGTTAGGTTGGATGCCCGGCTCCGCTGCCTCAAGGCCGATAAGCCATGACTATCCCTCGATTACACGCCGCCATCACCGCGATACTCCTGCTCTCCGCTCTGTCGAGCGTCTCTGCCGCCGGTTCTATCTGGGTGACGGACATGTCGTCCTGCTCCAGGGCATCCCGGTTCTCGACGTCGGGAGGCGCGCCCGATCGCACGATTGATCTTGAGGGCGGCGACTCGTGCGTGATCGGCACCGCCGCCGGGGAGGGCCGACTTTGGGCGCTCGGGCGGTTCGGCTGCCTCGTGGTAGCGAACAACGACCCACTGACTGGTGATGCTTCCTCCGTGTTCACGCTTGACGGCTCCGAGTGCGGCTCTGCGATCGCATACGGCGGCGGGAGTCTGTGGGTGCCGATCGGTCTGCGGACTGTAAGGATCAATCCATCCACTGGCGCGGTCGTGGGCCAGGTAATGCCTCAGGGAATCTATGGCGTAATCGGTCTTGCGTACGGTGAAGGATACCTCTATTACCTGGACAACTTGAACTGCCTTCGGATCACAAAGGTTGATCCGTTGTCCGGTCAGGTTCTGCAGGTTCTCTTATTATCCGGGAGTTACTTCGTGAATGCGATCGCATACGGGGACGGGCACCTCTGGGTTGCCGGTCTGATGGGTTCGAGGCGCGTCTCCAAGGTTGACCCGGCGACCGGCGAGGTGATCAGCACCGTGACTCTGGACGGCATCTGGCCTATCACCTCGCTCTCCTATGAACAGATGTCTTCGAGCCCTCCTGCCCTGACCGTCGCCGGCGCGAAGGCGTCGCCCGTCGGCACGTCGCTGACCCTGAAGTCTGTGGTGGTGACGGCCGTCTTCCCCGACTGTGCCTATGTGGAGTCTGCCGATCGTGCCGCCGGCATCAAGATCGTGGGCAGCCCGCTGCCTCCCCTTGACCGCGTCGTTGATCTCGAGGGAGTCGTGGAAGTGGGCTCCGGCGAAAAGGCGATTCGCGTCAGCGCTCTTACGGAGTTCGGTGCGTCGGTGCTTCGCCCAATGGGCATTTCCCTCGGCGCGGCCTCTTCCTCCCCGTCAGGGTTGTCCATCGGCGGGTTGCTGGTCCGCACGTGGGGGCGCGTCTCGGAAGTGGGGGCCGGTTTCTTCGTCCTCGATGACGGGTCTGGTCAGCGGATCGCCCGCGTCCTCGTCGGGGAGGCATCGGTTCCCGCATTGAACGATCTGGTTGAAGCAGCCGGCATCAGCACCGTCTATCTGCGCGACGGGACCTGGCTTCCATGCCTGCGCCTGCGCGGCGCGCGGGATCTGCGCGTGCTCGGCTCATCTGCAGAGGACTAGTCTCATGCGTTTCGCGTTCACGGCACTTGTTCTCATCCTGGCGGCCTATGCCTCGCAGGCCCAGACCCCTGAGGATATGAAGCTTCGGGTCAGGGTGACCGACGCCGAGGGGAAGCCGATCCGCAGGGATGCGGTGGACCGCTTCCACATCCTCGATATGTCCGACGAGCCGATGTACACGCTGATCGTCCCGCACGACGGTTCGGTGACGGTCGTCCTGCCCTCGCCGGAGAAGTCGCGTCCCCGCCGGCCGGGGGACAGGATGGCGCAGCGCAAGGGTGAGAATCCGGAGTCCGCATTCCCCAGTCCGCAAGCCATCATCCCGTTCCAGATCTGCATGATGCTGAACGTCCCGGGGTTCGGGGAGGTCGCGGTCTGGGCCGATGGGAAGGGCGGGGGCTACTCCCGGGCCGGGACGATCGATTTCGCGACCGAGGCCGCCGCAACCAGGCTCCTCCGCGTCCGAAACGCTCTCGAGGCCGCCGAACGCGAGGGGGTCGGCATGCTGAAGGAGTTCCGGGAGAAGCTCGATCGGGCGGAGAAGCTCCCGCCGTATCAATCCCTTGCGATCACCCTGGCCGCCGGTGAGGAACTGACTCTCACCGCCGCCCGCCAGCGCATCGAGAAGCTGTCCGCCCCCAGGAGGGGCTTCATCTTCGGGTGCAACGCGTTTGGCTATCCCGCGCGTGGCCCGCTCTACCAGGAGCGGTTCAAGGAAGTCTTCAACCTCGGCATCACGAACGTCTACATCAGCCACTTCGCGCCGACCGAGACCACGCGTAACTATGATCGGACCGATGCCGAGACGGAGTGGCTGCTTGCCAACGGGATGAAGGTCAAGCCGTGCCCGCCCTTCTACATGGCGGGCGGCGTCACCCCTCAGTGGCTCAGAGACAAGCCGCACATGGAGGTCCCGAAGATCGGGTACAGGCTCGTCTACGATACGGTCATCAGGTACAAGGGCCGTACGGAGTTCTGCGAGATCATGAACGAGGCGCACGATCACTCTAACGCCCTGCGGCTCTCGCCCGACGAACTGACCCTCTGCGCGAAGTACACATCGCAGGCCGCGCGTGACGCCGATCCCGGTGTCCGGCGGATCATCAACTCCTGCCACCTCTGGGGAGAGTATGTGGCGAGTCTGGACTGGGAGAAGCGCGTGAAGCGGTCGCCCCTCGCGTACCTGCAGGACTGCCTGGCGGTCGGCGCCGAATTCGAGATCGTCGGCCTCCAGCTCTACTACCCCGAGTACGACCTCTTCGAGATCGAGCGGCTATTCGACCGGTTCGCGACGCTCGGTAAGCCGATCCAGATCACGGAGATGGGCTGCCAGTCCGCGCCGGGGCTCGATCCGAACGCGCAGAGGCAGCGCGCGACGAAGGGCTGGCACGGGCCGTGGACCGAGGAGATGCAGGCGGACTGGGTCGAGGCGATCTACACGCTGGCGTACAGCAAGCCGTACGTCGAGGGGGTCTCGTGGTGGGACCTCGCGGACGCGGTCTCCTTCTGGCCCTACGGCGGCCTCCTCCGCGGCGACTGCTCCCCCAAGCCGTCGTTCGACCGGCTCAAGGCCCTCCAGCAGAAGTGGGGAGTCGCGAAGGGTGTTGGGGGATAGGTGCTGGGTGTTGTGTACGGGAAACAGAAAGACCTATCTCCTCGAGTAGTCCGCTCTGGCGGACATAGCGAGAGGCCAATCGGCCCCGGCTCTTAGTTCGCCGGGGTGGTAGCTGTGCGCGTCGCGCTTCGGACGGACTCGTTCCCGGCCGCGTCATATGCCGAGACCTGGTAGGAATACGTCGTGTTTGGCGTCAGGCCCGTGTCCGTGAAGTTGGTCGCCGTCGAGTACCCTGTGTACGTCCCCCCGCGGTAGATCTTGTAACCGGCCACCCCGATGTTGTCGGTCGCGGCCGTCCAGCTGAGGTAGATCGTCGTCGGTCCGCTTGCCGTTGCCGTGAAGCCGGTCGGTATGGTCGGCCTCGTCAGGTCCATCGAGACGAGCACGAACCTGACGGCGTCGGCGATCACGACGATGTTCGACGCCTCCGCGGTGCCGTTCCCGAGAGTCACGCACCCGGCAGTCCCCGCCGCGAACCTCTTCGTGCCGATCTCGACCCACTGACCTCCACCGGCCTGCTGGTTGACGAGCACCGTCTGCTGCCCGCCTTCGTAGGTTATGGTGTACGGGGCCTTGATCGACCTGTTCGTCCCCTGCGAGTACCAGACGTAGACCCTGTAGTACCCCGCGATGCTGATCGTCGGCCGCCACGTCGCGGTGGCTGTCTGGGTCGCTGCCGAGTAGGCCCACCTGTAGTCGGCTCCATACTTGCCGCTCGCGGTCGTGCCGAGTTGCCACGTTCCCGTGAACTCCGCGCTCGGGTTGTCCAGTGTGATCTCCAGATGCGGCGGGACCGCGATGCCGACACTGTTGCTCGATACGGACTCGTTGCCCTCCGTATCGTAAGCAGTCACTTGGTAGAGGTAGATGGCGTCGGCCTGGCACGTGGTATCGGCGAAGGACGTTTCGCTCGTCGTGCCTATCTGGATTCCGTTGCGGTATATGCGATAGCCCGCGACGCCCACGTTGTCGCTCGAGCCAATCCACGTCAGGTTGACCTGGGCCGCTGAGATCACCGTGCAGGAGAGGTCGGACGGCGCCGACGGAGGCAGTCTGTCCCCGACCGTCACGATGTCGTCGTTGCTCCTCGGGCGTATGACCGGGACGGTACCGTACTCGCCTTGCGCGAGGGATATCAGCCCTGTTACGAAAAGCGCTTCGCAGCCCAAGCCCCTGGTAATAGGCGCAGTGAGTCCGTCCAGTACGACTCTCACTCCCGTCTGCGATTCCAGCGCTACTCTGCTTCCATCGTCTATGTACAGATAGCGCGGCCCGTTCGGCGCGGGGTCCGTGTAGACGATCTTGCCGTAGAGGGTGACGAGAAGGCCGATGGAGTTGACTCCGTCCGTCAGCGACTTGTTAGTGAGCAGCAGCGGACGCACAGGTGAGCCGGGGTTCGCGCTGACCGATGTGAGCGAGATGTATCGTTCTCCGTTCGCATCAGTCCTCAGCATGCCCGCGCCCGTAACCATGTCTCCCTCGGCCACAGTGCCGAGGCCGGGTTCAGGCAATACCTTGATGCCCGAACTCCTGTCCCGTTCCTCGATGTAGTAGCTTCCGTTCGAGAAGGTCGTCGAGGCGGCCGATGCGACTGCCGCGTTGCCTATGCTGATCGTCGTCCCGTCCGGGAGGCCGCCGGTCTCGGCTAGGCTGCCGACAGGGACGGCTTCCGCGAGTGTCATCGCCACGTTGTCGAGCCAGGCCTTGTCGGCGCCCGACCTGTACTCGCCCCGAATCCGCAGGCTGGTCAGAGACGAGAGCACGGCCATGAACTCGCCGGAGGTCGGGGCCAGCCCGGTGGACGCCTTGACCCATCCGGCGTACTCGTTCAGCGGCAAGGTGTAATGCGTCCACGCCGCGTTCGGATGCGAGGCCGACGCGTAGTCCATCACCAGCGTGAGTCCGGCGCCGGCAAGCACTACCTCTTCTCGGTCGAACGGGTTGTCAACCTTCTCCTGCTTCAGATCGAACTGAAGGGTGCCGCGGTAGCAGAGCAACTTGTCCCCGAGGAACTCTGCCGGGGCGCAGAAGTACCATGTGCCGCCGGTGCTCAGGTCCGTGCCGCTGACGAAACCGTGGTTGTCCCATCCCGCATCTCCGTCGGCGTCAACCGTCCAGCCGTCGCGCCCCGAGTCGAACGTGCTCACCGCAGGTGCCCCGTCGAGCGTCTCGTACTCCGCAAGGGAGAAGTTGTCCAGACCCATCTTCTCCGTCCCGCTGCAGACGTCCGCGCAGAGGTGAACTGCCGTTATGTGGGTGATGAAACTGGCGAAGGCCTCCGTCGCGCCTCCGCCCGCAGTCCACAAGTCGGCGTCCCTAAGTGATGCGGTCAACTGCTCCCACTGGCCGTTGTCAGTCACCCGCTCCGTGTTGGCCCACTGGTAGTACTGCGAGCCGCTGTAGAGCCGGATGTGAGTTGGGTCCGGATCGTCGCCGGAGAACGATCGGCAGTCGAAGGTTATCGCGTCATAGGCGCTCAGATTCCCGCGGAACTTTGACGGGGCCACGAAGTAGTCGGCGGTCCCGCTCGCTCCGTCTGTGTAGAGCAGGTAGCCGCTTCCGTCGGCGTCGGACTTTCGCACCAGGGTGGAATCCGCGTCGCCGATCTTCGTCCAACCGTCCAGTCCCGATGCGAACTTCGAAGTCACCTTCGGCTTCAGGCTTCTCGCGGTGATCCCGGGCGAAAAGCGCTCGCCGATCCCGACATTATACGTGAACTTGTTCCCGGAGTCGTTCATGTAGCTGTCGAGATGCGTGGAATATGTAGTAACGCTGAGGTCCCCCGTCGCGGTGTCGAAGAGCAGGATTCGCAGCCACCCGTTCCCGATGTCCTGGTAGTCCGACATCATCTCGTAGACCTTGCGGCCGGCGTTGTTAGCTGAAATCTGCCTGTGCCAGCCGTCCGGGCTGAACACGTGTCCGCAGAGAACGGCGAAGATCTGGTCGTACTGGCGAATCAGCTTGTTCCAAACTGACTCGCCGGAGTTGCGGCCGGGGATCGTGTTGAACCGGTCGCGTTGTGAGCTGGTCAAGTACTCGTGAGTCGTCACGATGGTCGGCGTACCGCTGTGCTCCGACAGCACCGACTTGGCCCAGGTGATCTCGCTGTCGGGAGAGTCACAGGTCATGTGCAGGAATAGAAGGTCGTATCCGCCGGCCGTGACGATCTGGTAGGAACTGAACCCGCTTGGGGAGGCGCCTCTGTACCAGCTGTATCCAGCGAAATAGCTGGCCCCGAAGTTGGTGACGAACTTGGTGGAATCGTAGGTATCTGGATCCACCGACCTCAGATCGTGGTTGCCGGGGCAGAGTCCGAACGGGACTTGGCCCTTGAGCACGTTCATCGCCGTCAACGCGTTCGCCCACTGTGCGTCTTTCCAGCCTTCATTGACGACGTCGCCCAGGTGGGTGACGAAGGCTATGTTCAGGCTGGCCACGTTCGACTTCACCCAGTTCGTCTGTTCGATAAATATCCCCGGGTGGAACTCGCTGTAGTTCTGAGTGTCCGGCAGCGCAATCACCCTGAAGCGTTCGGCGGATGCCGATGCGGACAGGAGCGCGATGAGCACTGCGGTACAGAGAAGACGGGAGATCGTCTTGCACATACTGCCTCCGGGCTGCCGAAGCCCATGCCCCGGCACCTGAATCTGACTGGAGATTCATGTTACCATTATACCACGGGGGTGCCGGTGGTCGTA
The DNA here is from genome assembly GCA_017993055.1 of Armatimonadota bacterium. Taxonomy (NCBI): domain Bacteria; kingdom Bacillati; phylum Armatimonadota; species Armatimonadota bacterium. Next base: position 63,969 of record JAGONM010000019.1, on the reverse strand, counting down.
ACTGCCAATAATACGGGGGCGGCTTGAGATGACTCGGCGCGTCTGTTCCCGGGCTTCCGCTGCCTACTCGGCGATCGGCACTATCTCCGGCTCCGCCGCCGGCGACTTACGCACGATCGGCTTCTTCCAGCGGCCCGACAGATAGTAGGTCAGGCTGAGCACCGCGCCGACGCTGAACCCGGCGACCATGCCCCACCAGACCCCCTCTATTCTGTGAGTCGTGTTCGACAGGTAGTATGCAAGCGGCACGCGCACTCCCCACAGCCCGAGAAGCGTGATAAAGGTCGTCACCAGCGTGTGTCCCGCGCCGTTGATCACTCCGTTCGAGACAAACATCACGGCGAAGAGCACATACGCCCCGCCGACGATTCTCAGGTAGGAAACCCCAAGCCCGATCACCGCAGGGTCGCTCAGGAAGGCCCGCAGAAGAAGCCTCGGCAGGGCAACCACCAGTAGTGACGCCAGAGCCGTGATCCCGCATCCGATGATCAACCCCCACTTGAAGGTCTCCTTCACCCGGTTGAACCGCTCCGCGCCGATGTTCTGGCCCGCTAGCGTCGAGACCGCCATGCCGAGCGTCATCGCCGGCATGAACGCGATCTGGTCTATCCGCATCGCCGCACCGAACGCCGCCGCGCCGTTCTCCCCGTATGCGTTGATCAGCCCGACCATCACGAGCATCCCGACCGACACGAGTCCCTGCTGAACCATGGACGGTATGCCGATCTTGAGGGTCAGCTTGCTCATCCACCAGTCCAGGCCGAGGTGCCGCCAGTCCGGCGCGACGAGGTGGCGCTTCCTCTGGAGGTAGATGACAACCGCGAGCATCGCGCCGGCATTGGTGATGATCGTGGCGACCGCGGTGCCGTTCAGTCCCATCTTGGGGAAGCCGAGCCACCCAAACATGAGGAGCGGGTCCAATACGGTCGTGAGCACGACTCCGGCCGCCTGGAAATACAGCGGGGTTGTGGAGTCGCCGGTGCCTCTGAGCAGCGAGGCCATCAGGAAGAGGCCGAACATGAACGGTATTGACAACAGGAACACCTGCAGGTAGCGCGCAGCCATCATCAGCACGTTGGCGGGCGTGTTCATCAGTACGAGTATTGATTCCGCAGCGAAGTGGCCGAAGACGACACAGACGATGCTGATGCCGATTGTCAGCACAACCGAGTTCCTTACGACTCGCCTGAGCTGATCGAAATCTTTCGCGCCGTAGCTCTGAGCCGTCAGGATGTTCGCCGCCATCGTCAACCCGCCTGCGACGGCCATCAGGAAGAAGAAGACGGGGAAGCTGACGGTGACCGCCGCCAGTTCGGTCTTGCCGAGGCCCTTGCCGACCCATATCGCGTTGATGACGCTGTAGGCGGTTTGCAGCGTGCTGCCTGCGAGCATCGGGAGCGAGAATGCCACGAGATGCCTGGGAATGCTTCCGACCGTGAGGTCTCTCCCGTGTTTCGAGCGGTGCTGCTGTTCTTCCGCAGTCATGCGGACATTATACTACGCCGGTGACGCGAGACGCCACATGAGGTATAATGGGCCAACACCCTCCCGGAGGTTGGCATGCTCGCGAAACACGATCTGGTCTGCGCGCTGATGGAGATCGGCGTCGAACCCGGCGACAGTCTCATCGTCCACAGTTCTTACTCCAGCCTCGGTGTGGTCGAAGGTGGGCCCGAGGCGGTAGTTGATTCCCTGATCGAGGCCGTAGGTCCGATCGGCAACCTCGTGCTTCCGACCTTCAACTACACCGGCAACATCGCCGAGCCCCATTTCGATCCGTCCGTCGTGCCGTGCCTTACGGGCGTCATTCCCGAACTCGGGCGTAAGAGGCCTGACGCCGTCCGCAGCCTGCATCCGACTCACTCGATGACGGTCTTCGGGCCGGATGCCGTCGAGTTGACGAAGGATCACATGTCGTTCCGCACAGTCGGCCCCGGCAGTCCGATCGATCGCCTGGCTAAGATCGGCGGGAAGGTGCTTCTCATGGGGGTCGGTCACGTCTCGAACACGATGATCCATCTCGGCGAGGAATACGCCGGCGTCCCGAAGGTCGGCTGGTTTGAGCAGACGAAGTACGCCCGCGTCCTGATGCCCGACGGTTCGATCGTCAGCCATGAGGTAGATACGTCGACTTCCTGCAGCCGGGGATTCGGCGCGGCCGAACTCCCCCTGCGGAGGAGCGGCGAGATTCGTGACCTCCAGGTCGGAAACTCGAGGTGGCAGTTGATGCTCGGATCGGACGTCGTCAAGCGCGTCGTGGAGGTCATCCGGGACAAGCCGGACTCGCTGCTCTGCACGTGGCCCGCTTGCCGGCCGTGCACCGGAGCGAGGCGGAATCTGGGCATGAATGGTTAGAGCGTCGGCCCGTCCGGAGCTTGATCACTCCAGGAGATGCTTCACCATCTCCGGCGGGCGCATCATGACTAGAGCGATGATGCACACTGCTGCCCCGACGTAGCCTCCCCAGAGGGGTAGCCGGCAGCTTCCGTGCGTCGCGTCCACGATCCATCCCACGAGCGGTAGCGCCGTGAAACGCACCATCCCGTTGACCGCGTTAGTGAACCCCATGATTGTCCCAACGTTCTGTGGCGTCGTGTATTCCATCACCAGTGGCATGAAGTTCAGCCGGAAGACGATGAAAGCGAGTATCTGCATCGAGAAGAATATCGCCATATCCGTCGCGGTCTTCATGTAGAAGAGGCCGTATGTGATAGGAATCAGCACGTAGACGCACGCACCGATGCAGAACGCCTTGCGGTGTCTGAAACGGTTGAAGAGGTATCCCAGTGGAATCGAGGCGATCAACGTTGTGATCGCGCCGTATGAAAATGCCCAACCGTACCGCGCCGGCGAGATGTGGAGTTCAACCTTCGCGAGTGTGGCAAAGAACGCGATCGCCACAAGGTAGAACAGCGGCTGTGCGAAGAAGATGACGTAGATCAGCAGGTGCTCGCGAACTTGAACGATGTCCTTCCCGTACGAGAAGAGCCGGAACTTGTCGTGCGGCCTCGGCGCAACGTACTTCTCTCGCATGACCAGCAGGAAGACGGCGCTGGTGACCACGATTATCATGCCGGCGACGGTGTAGGGCCAATGGTGGGCGCCCTGAATCGTAAGAGAGAATCCGGCCAACCTCAGCACGTGCTCGCCGGGCTCCATCAGCTTCATGACGTACCGACCCATAAGGAACGCGGCGATTGCCACCGCGAACTGCCACATTCCAGTCGCAAGCGGTCTCTGCTTGTCCGGGACTGAGTCGCTGATCGCGGGCATGATCACCGCGAGTTCGGCGTCCTCCGCCATCTGAAGCACGAAGACGAGGGCGACGAGCAGCCACAGCGCGGGACAGTGCGGGACGAGCACTATCGTCAGCGCGAGAGCAGGCGCCATGATGACCACTAGCGGTTTTCGACGCCCTATGCGGGTCCAGATGCGGTCGGACTTCCAAGCAGCGTACGGAGTCGCCCAGAGCTGATTCAGCGCCTGCAGTGACATCACGAACCCGATCAGTTTCATCTGAGTGGTGAACTGGCGCAAGGTGAGCTGAAGCACCTGGTTCGAGCAGAAAGAGACGCTCGCGGTTCCTACGCTGAACGTTACCAGCGCAAGAATGTAGAAGAAGCTGACCGGAGGCTGCGCCTTCCCGCACGAATCGCTCATCGGTGACACCTCTTGGACGGCGGAAGATGCTGTCATCTTCTACAGAGGCACCCCGCTGTCCTGTTTGGCGCGATGCGTCCCGGATGATCCGGACTGGCGGCACCATGCCGGGCTCGGGTATAATGACGCAAGTCCAGTTCTCCGGGGGCGCGGTCTTGTCAAAGCTTCTTGTTCTGATCGTCTGTCTCACCCTGCTGTGCGCGGCTCAGGTTATCGCCGCTTCCCGGATCACAATCGCCGGCAATACGGCGTGGCGCATCTACGTGCCCGGCGATGCCGGGACTGTAGAGCGGTTCGCTGCCGCCGAACTGAAGCGATACGTTCGCGAAATCTCCGAGGCGCGGCTCCTCGACACTGCTACGCCGACCCGCCCGCACACGATATGCGTCGGTCTGCGGAAGGACCTCCACGGCGACCTGCCCGAGCCCAAGCCGGGCTTCGACGGATACAGCATACTCGTCACCGAGCAGGCGATCACCATCGCCGGCGACAACCCGCGCGGCGTCCTCTACGGCGTCTACGATCTCCTGGAGCGGCTCGGGTGCCGGTGGTACCATCCCGCGATCGACCCGAAGGACCCCGAGTTTGTGCCGAAGGACCCCGACCTGTCGCTCCCGACCGGCAAGTGGTCCGAGTCGGCGCGGATCGAGGACCGCGTCTACTGGATCAGCGGCCTGGCGTTCGAGGTGAGGCCTGAGTCCGTCGCGCAGCTCGACTGGGCGGCGAAGAACCGGTACAACGGCCTGAGCTGGCAGTGCGTCGCCGAGAAGATCGACGAGCACCTCGGCCTGATGGAGTCGAAGGGCGTCATCGCGGCGATGGAGAAGCGCGGCCTGATGCTCCACGGGCCGGGCCACTCCTTTCCTTACTTCCTGGCAACCGACAGGTACTTTGATACGCACCCCGAATGGTTCGGATTCGCGGACGGCAAGCGCCATCCCCACGGCGGGAAGTGGCCGCTCATGAACTTCTGCATGAGCAACCCCGACGCGTGCGACGAGTTCATTCGCAATGCCGAGTCCTTCGTGAAGGCGCACCCTCAGTTCCACTGGCTCGACCTCCTGCCGATCGACGGCGGCGTCCCGTGCCGGTGCGACGAGTGCCTCAAGAGCACGCCGACCGACCTGCTCATCGGGTTCTACAACAAGCTTGCTGACCGGCTGAAGACGGTCGCGCCGGAGGTCATCGTGGATTGCGTTCCCGGCTACGGGCAGGTGACCGATCCACCGAAGGAGGTCTTTGCGAACGAGCGGCTCGCCGCCGTCTATGCGCACTGGGGAAGGAATCACCGCGACAGCTACGACGACCCGGGGTACGCTCGCAAGCCGAACCTGCTGGTCTGGGCATCCTACTTCAAGCGGTTCATGATCTGCTCCTACTACGCCGCGAGTTCGCACCAGCCGTTCACCGGCCCGCCGTTCCTCCATGCGCTCGAAGGCGACACGAAGTTCATGGTCGAGCACGGCATGACCGGCGCCCTCGTGCTCGAGTATCCCTTCGGCTTCTGGTGGAGCAACTCGTTCAACGTGCGGATGGGCGGACTCTATCCCTACTACTACCCCAACCGGGATCCCCGGTCGGAGCTGAAGGACTACGCCCTCCGCTACTACGGCACGAGGGCCGGACCACTGGTTGACGAGTACTTGCTCATGCTGGGCAGCAACGAGAACCTCGAGCGGGTCTACCGGGCGAGCCGCGGCGAGGCCGATGACTGGGACGTGATCTGGCTGAACGACGTGCGAGCGATGCTCGTACGAGCCGCGCAACTCGCCGCCGATGATCCGGTCTGCTCATACCGCCTCTCCAAACTCTCGTCCGGGCTAGATATGTTGATCCACCTCGGCGGTTCCCGGCGCACGGTCCAGGATATCGAGAAGGCGGTGGCCGAGGTCAAAGAGGGCCGGGCGAAGAAGGCCGACGTCGAGAAGCAGATCGCCGAGGCCCGGAAGGTCACTGCCGACCTGGTCTCCCACGCCGAAACGCTCGGCGCGAGGAACGACGGTGTCGCCGACGCCGAGTGGCTCAAGAGCTGGACGATCAACCGTACGTATACCGACCACCTCGACCAGGCGGAGAAAACCCTGAAGGAGGAGAACTGACATGAAGACTACATTGGAGGCAATGATGCACCTTCTGATCTACGCGTCTGTGCTGCTGGGGCTTGTCCTGATGACCTCGCCGGGCGATGCCGCCGAGTCCGACGTCCGGGACAAGTGGGCGCACCACGGATTCCATATTGAGAGGACGAACATCGCGATGCTTACACCCGAGGAGTTTCCAATCATCCCCTGGGGCTGGACCGCCGGCGACGACAAGGCGCTCAAGGAGATCAAGGACTGCGGCTTCAACCTGGCGGGGTTCGTGGCTCCGCAGCACGTAAAGATGGTGGAGAAGGCCGGCCTCAAGTGCATCGTCGATGATCCTCGGATCTCTAGCGCAGTTCCCGACGGTAACCTCCCGGACGCCGAGGTCACAAAGCGGGTCGAAGAGAGCGTGAAGCCGTTCCGCGACAATCCGGCCGTCTACGGATACTACATGAAGGACGAGCCGACGGTAGACTGGTACCCGAACCTGGCGCGCTGGCGTTCGACTCTGGCGAAGGTCGAACCCGACGCCGTCGCCTACATCAACCTCCTGCCGATCGGGGCGCAGGGACCGGGCGTGGAGAACTACGAGCAGTACCTCGAGCGGTTCGCCACCGAGGTGAAGCCGGTCTATATCAGCTACGACCACTATACCGTCCTCGACGACGGCTCGATGAGGCCCTCGTTCTTCCAGAACCTGGAAGTCGTCCGCAAGACCGCCCAGCGACATGGGATTCCGTTCTGGAACATCATTCTCTCGAACGCCCACTTCCGGTACGCGAAACCGACGCAGGGAACGATGAACATCCAGGTCTTCGGCACGCTGGCATACGGCGTGCGGGGACTCAGCTACTTCACCTACTTCGCGCCGCTTATCGGCAACTATCGAGATGCCCCGATCGACCAGTTCATGAACAAGACGCCGACCTGGGATATGATCCGCATCCTGAACCAGCAGATCCACATGCTTGGGCCGACATACACAAGGCTGCGTAGCGTCAACGTCTTCCACAACCAGGACGTTCCGCAGGGTTGCTCCGGCATGGATACCAGCAGGCACCTCGCCGAGGTCAGCGGAGGCAACTTCCTCGTCGGCGAGTTCATCCACGAGGACGGCCGGCCGTTCGTCATGGTCGTCAACAAGGACATCCACACGTCGGCGGCGTTCAGCGTGAAGTTCAAGAAGGAAGGCCGGGTGATGCTCACCAACGCCTACACCGGTCAGACCGTGCCGTGGCAAGGCGAGAACAACTGGCTCGCGCCCGGGCAAGGCATGATGCTCAGCCTGGAGAGGTAGATGACCCACCGGGAACGACTCATGACCGTCCTGCGCGGCGGGAAGGCCGACCGGGTCCCGTTTACATGCTACGACTGGCTGATCCCCAACACCGGTACTGGTCGCCGACTCCGGCAGGGAGACCTGACCCCCATCGCGAGCGTCGGGCTCTTCGAGGCCAATTGCTCGGGCGTGACCGTCGAGCGCGAGGAGACGACCGTCGAAGGCAAGCGCCGCGTCAACTCGCGGATCAAGACGCCCGTAGGCGAGTTGACCGAAGTCGCCGGCTTCGAGCCGGGGTACGGCAGCCGGTGGATCCTCGAGCACTTCATCAAATCGCCCGATGACTATCGCGTGATGCAGCACGTCTACGACCACACGACAGTCGAGCCCGCCTGGGAAGGATGGGTCGAGGCCGACCGCGCGATGGGCGAGGAAGGTATCGTGCTCGGGTACATCGATCCGATCCCGGCGCAGGTGCTGCTCGTCGAGACGATGGGCACTGAGGCGTGGTCGCAAAGTGTGTTGCTCTACCCAGATGAGTTCGCCGAACTGCACGACTCGCTCGCCCGCATCCACAAGCGCCAGGCCGATATCGCCGCCGACAGCCCGGCCGAGGTGATCTGGTTCCCGGACAATATCACCGGTCTGATCATGTCACCGAAAAACTACGAGACTTACTGCGTACCTGTCTACGACTACGCGTGCAGATCGCTCCATCAGGCCGGGAAGCTCTGCTTCGCCCACTACGATGGCGCGAACAAACCGCTCGCGGATCGGATCGCTAAGACCGATCTCGACATCATCGAGGCGTTCACTCCGCCGCCGATGGAGCAGATGACCGTCGCCGAGGCGCGCGTAGCCTGGCCGGACAAGGTGCTCAGCCTCAACTTCCCCGGCAACCTCTTCGGCGAGCCGGAAGATGTCATCCGCCGGTGGACGACCGAGTATCTGGAGCAGGGCGGGGATGACGGGCGGTTCATCATCGGCTGCACGGAGAACTTCGACGAGCCGGACTTCGAGCACGCCTTCCCCATCATCGGCAAGTGCATACGTGGATAGGACTGCCAACCAAATGGACCGCTCCGGTGTCTAACATATGGAGGAAGACATGAACACTTGGACGCTCGTGATCGGCATCAATGCTGTTGTATGGACTCTGCTCATCATCGGATGGCGATTCCAGCGCGCCCGGATCGAGGAGAAGCTGAGGCAGGATGTAAGCGCCACCGGCGAGTATCTGGTTCTCGGGCCGCAGAACGGGTACTACGCCAAGTCGAAGGGCGTCATGGCGGTGAAGAGCATGGGCGTTATGGCCCTGACGAACAAGCGGCTCATCTTCCGGGTGCTGTTCGGCATGGGTTTCGACATCCCGCTCGAGGACATCGTCGATATCTCCGGCAGCACGTGGTTTCAGGGCATGTATCGGAACGGTCAGGAGTTCATGATCCTCAGACTGCGAGACGAGAGCGAGATCGGCTTCCAGACGAGGGATCATCAGGCTTGGGCCGAGCGGATCAGATCGCTTGCAGAAGCCTAGTCCGCTCCTACGACCTCATCATGCCCCGAGGCGTTGATCTGGGTGCGGTCCGCGCTCTCCTTGAGGTCGTTCGGGCGATCGGGCGGCTTCGGCGGGTCGTTCACCGGGTGCATGTAGAGGTGGAACCAGTGCTCCGTGTACATCCGGATGATGTCGCGGGGCAGGTTGTGCCCGAACCCGTCGTAGATCACCAACCGCAGTCGCTCGGGGTCGTTCGCATAGTAGGGTGTCGCCGCCCTCACGAACGAGCGCGCGGTCTTCGCATCGACGACGATATCATCCCCACCGCTGACCATCAGTACCGCGACCGGGTACATCTTCGCCGCATGGTAAATCGGGTCCCATTCCTTCAGCATCTCCCTCGTCTCCGGCCAGACGTCGTCGGTCTTGCCCACCCAGAGCTTGTTCGTCTTCCAGCTCTCGAGCCACTCACCGTATGCGCCCGTGCTGACGAATGCAATGATCGCGGCCAATCGCGGCTCGTGTACGGCGACCGACAAGCCGGGGATGCCGGTCGAGGAGCTTCCCATCCAGCCGATCTTCTTGCGATGCACGTCTCCGCGCCCGATCAGATAGTCGATCACCCGCTTGGCATCGGTCGGAGCGCGCGAGCCGCCGAGTACGTATCCGTGCGCGAACCGCTCGTCGAACACGAGCCACTGCGCCCTCCGAGCGGGATCGGGATCCGGCGGATGCGCGACGCTGAACGCCGCGAGCATGTAGCCCTCATCCACGAGGCCCGTGCTCCAGTCAGGGAGCGCCTTCGGATCGAGCGAGCCGAGCATGAGGATCACAGGATGCTGCTTGACGGTATCCGTCTTGTACGCGAGCATGACGGTCGCCTCCGGTCCGCCCTCGCTGAGCGTGATCGTCTCGCGTTTCAACTCCCCGGCAGAGCAGCAGGCGATACTCATTGCCAATGCCCCCGCAACCCACGGTTTCACAGAACTCATGAAGGCCCCTTCCTATCCCATTGGTCACATGGGACACATAGGTCCCACAGGAGGGATGGGATACCCGTTACGCCTCTGGCAGCTTCGTGCTCTGTGCCTCGACGGCCTTCGCCTCCTCCTCGATCCAGCTCTTCACGCCGAGGGAGATGAACCCCGGTACCTCGTTCTTGTCTATCAGTCCCTGATTGAGCTCTGCGAGCGATGTCATGTGCGCCAGAAGCTCGTCGGCATAGACCCGCGCCCTCGGGATCAACTCCGCCGCCTTCTCGAAGTCGCCCGACTCGCGCAGCTTGCTGATCTTCGCGTGCCGGCGATGAAGCTCATCGAGCCGTTCGGCGAGGTCGTGGAGCTTGGCGACCTTCCCGACGCGGTGACTGAGGAGCGGATCGCTCCTGGCCGCCTCCACCGCCGGATCGATGTATACGCGGCGCTGATGTTCGAGCATCGCGCGGTCGGCCTCCGTCGTGCCGTCCTTCACATGGTACGGCAGATCTACATTCGTCGCCCACTCGGCGAGATAGGCCGCGAGCAGGGGGCCTGCGTTCCTGCCGAAGTAGTTTACAGCGTAGTCCCGTATGACGTCCCAGGGGTTCAGGGCGAAATCGTAGTAGCACACGCCGGCCATGTAGTTGTTGAAGCTGTGATTCCACCAGTACCCCGGCGGCCAGATCAGCATGTAGACCGCATCGACGCCCTTCGCGGCGCAGTACCTTCGGTCGCCCTCCAGCACGATCGGGTAGGGGGCCGAGATCCACGGCGTCGCGAAGTTGTCCGTGTAGTACTGGCAGAGCGTGAGTCGGCCCGGGAAGGCCTTGCGCCAGCTCTCCAGGTTCTCGATCCAGCCGTAGCGCGGATCATCGTAGCCGTAGCCGTGATATCGCCCCCAATGCGCCCATATGACCCGCAGCGCGTCGTCCGGCTTGGTGTTCTCCGGCGGCTCGTGGACGGGGTTGTAGGCCCCGGACATCTCCACCAGCACGTGAGGCGCGCTCCTTCTCAGCCGCTCGACGAGCTCATTCATCAGCAGGACTACCAGGTCGGCCGCCGTCGTAATCGAACACCGTGGGCAGTCGCAGGCGATCCCTCCGTCAAATCCCAGCGTGCAGAAGATGTCGAGCCCGGGGCTGCCGAGCACGAACTGCTCGGCGTTGTCGACGAACTTCCTGCGCGCCTCGGCGTTCGACCAGCAGAACTGAGCTCCGCCGATCTCCTGCTTACGGCGCACGCCGTCGCGCATGCCGAACCACTCCGTGTGCTCGTCGAAGTACTCGTTTTTCATGAAGTGCGGGTAGCTGTGAGCAGGCCCGTGAAGCATCATGCCGCGCTTCTTGATCTCCTCGATGACCCCGGTGCGCTCCAACTCCGCGTACTGGTCGCCTACGTAGGTCTTGTGGTCGCACTGCCAGCCGATCCCATTGTACCGGGCCTTCATCGCGGCGTCGAGCTGTTTCTTCATGACATCGGAGTCGATCTCGAAGTAGAACGAGCTGGGGTTGTCGATGCGGATGCTCATCGGCGAGGCGACCGACTTCGCCGCCGTGTCGAGCACCACTCGCTCCGGCTTAGGTACCACCTCGACGTCATCCGGGTCCTGCTGAGGGAAGAACCACCGGCAGCCGATCCGCTCCAGGAGGTCGTAGACCCCGTAGACCGTGCCGCGCTCGTTGTCACCCGCCACGACGATCTTCGTGTCATCGACGGCGATCGAATAGCCGTCGTAGCCGGCTCTTGGAGCCGGGAGCAGCGCCAGGTCCTCTGGGCGGAGGTCGCTTCGGAGCCCGACGGTGATCGCGGAGTAGTCGCCCGCGTCGAGCGCCGCGATGAACTCGTAGTCCGAAACTTGCTTCAGGTACTTCTTTAGCTCCTCGACGGCGAACCGGCAGACGCCAGACTCCGGCGACGCCTCGACGATCATCCAGTCGGACCAGCCGCGACTCGCGATGGTGACCTTGCTCATCCTCGACCTCCGGTCGTTTCGGGTTTCGAACTTCGTGCTTCGCGCATTCCGCTCACGGCAGCAGTTCCAGAGGGTTCTCGGTCACCTTTCTTATCGTGTACGCGTCCACGCGCTCCACGCCGGGTTTCTTCGCCCCTGAATCACAGAAATCGGAGCGGTTGTATTCGAGCGTGATCTCGAGGCGCTTCGGCGGGACGACCGGTTTCGCCTTGCCGATAAGCGACACGGCCTTGCGGGCGGCCTCACGGATTCGAGCGCGTGCCTCGCCGGCCGGAAGGCACTCGGCTTTGTTGCGGCCAATCGCCTTCTTGACGGGGGCCGTCTCGATCGTGCCGAAGAACCCCCTGGCCTCGGCACACAGTGCTTCGTCTCCACTCACCATCAGCACCGGGATGCCGAAGTGTCCGGCGACAGTGGCCCACATCTCGATCTCGCCGTACCGCTTGCCGTTGATCTTGTAGTGATGCCATGCTGTCGAGCTCATCGTGTGGTCGAGGAAGGCGTTCAGCGTTCCCGCCATCGCATGAGCGCCGACGATGACGGTCCCGTCGAACGTCTCATTCATCCCCGCCCACCACTTCTTGACCTCACGCGGGTCCTGAACCGCGCGCTTGTCGAGCATGCCGGCAATGAAGTTCTTCCCGGTAGAGTGGCCGTCCAGCACCCAGACCTCGTCGGCCCCGCCGGCAAACGCGCCCTCGACCGCCGCGTTCACGTCGCCCATAAGAAGCTCGCAACATTCCTTGAACCGCGCTCCATCGCGCTGGATCATCTCGTAAGAGCTGATCCCGGTGATTCCTTCCATGTCCGTGTTGATGTAGATCCTGACCCTGCCGTCCGAGTCGGCCGCCGATGCGGCGCACACTGCGGCGATCACGATGATGACCAGTATGATGATTCGCATATCGCTTCCTCCGTTACAACCGATGTTCGGGCGATCCGACCGCTAATCCTGCAGGAAACGGCATGACGTCGGTCTAAGGTTACATCACACTGAACCTTCTCTCCGCCTGTCCGTCATACGTCCTATGTGCCTCATTCGTCCCATCAAGTAGGAGACTGCCATGCTGAAAGATAAGCCGACCAGACGGGAGTTTCTCACCCGCGGAGCCACCGCGCTCGCGGGCCTGACGATGCTCGGCGGACTGCCCGGAGTTGCATCGTGCGCCAAGGACCCGCAGAAGAAGCCGAACGTGGTCTTCATCTTCGCCGACCAGTTCCGCAACTGCTCGCTCGGATGCATGGGCGCCGCCGAGGTGAAGACCCCGCACTTCGACGAGCTGGCATCGCAGGGGATGCTCTTCACCGATGCCGTCAGCGGCTATCCGCTCTGCACTCCCTATCGCGCGATGCTGCTCACCGCGCGCTACGGCACCTCGACCGGCATGGTGTCCAACGAGATCGAGCTCCCGAGTGGCGAAGTCACCATCGCCGAGACGTTCAAGCAACAGGGCTACAAGACCGGCTTCATCGGCAAGTGGCATCTGGAGAAGAACCACGATCCCTTCGTCCCGAAGGAACACCGTCACGGCTTCGACTTCTGGGCCTCCCGCAACCTCGGGGGCGAGTACTTCGACAGCTTCTACTGCGCCGACACTCCCGATCAGATTCCGATCCCCGGCTATGAGATGGACGGCCAGACCGACATCGCGATCGACTTCATGAAGAAGAACACGCAGTCACCGTTCTTTCTCATGCTGGCGTGGAGAGCCCCGCATCCTCCGATCGGCGCGCCCGCGAAATACGAGAAGATGTACGACGCCGCCAGACTCACCCAGCGCCCGAACGTTCCCAAGGATATGGACCTGCGCGCCGACCTGGTGAAGTACTACGGCATGATCACCAACCTCGACGACAACATGGGCCGGATCATGAAGGCGCTCGATGATATGGGGATCGCGGACGACACGATCATCTGCTTCTCCAGCGACCACGGCGACATGTTCGGCAGCCAGGGACTCAGGGGCAAGAACGTCCCGTATGAGGAGAGCATCAATGTGCCGTTCATCATGCGCTACCCGCGGGCGATCAAACCGGGGCAGAAGACGGATTGCATGATCAACAGCGTAGACGTTATGCCGACGTTGCTCTCGATGTGCGGTGTGCCGATCCCCAGGGGCGTCCAGGGCCACGATCTCTCGCCGGTAATCCTGGGCAAGGACGACAATAAGCCGGAAGCCGTGCTGCTCCAGCGCATCATCGATGGCGGCAACAAGGCCAACGCGGAGTGGCGGGGAGTCCGAACGGCGCAGTATACGTATGCCAGGACTCGCGAGAAGGCATGGCTGCTCTTCGACAACGAGAAGGATCCGTACCAGAAGAACAACCTGGTCAACAAGCCCGAGTACAAGGCGGTACAGGACAAGCTCGAGGCGCAGCTACAGGCGATGATGAAGAAGATCGGCGACAAGTTGGAGCCGTCCGAGGTATACATCGAGCGGTTCAGGCCTCAGATGGGCAAGCGCTGGTTCAGGAACAAGCGAGCCCCGCTCGAGCAGTGACTGTCAACTGCTGCAACCTACACATGAAGGTTTGATTCCCACGTTCGCCTAATCGAACACTAGCAAGCCGCGTCCGGAGGAGCCTGCCATGCCCAAAGCCCTGCTGCTGGTCGTTCTGTTGCTCGTCGTCAGCACATGCTGCGCATCCGGCAAGCGGCTCGATGTGCTCCTGGTCTCCGAGCGCTTCCCGGGCACCGATGCCGTCTTTGTCGGCACGCTCAGGTCGGCCCTCGAATCGCGGGGATACGTCGTCAAGTCGCTGCGAGCGGAGGATTTGTCGGACCTGTCTGACACATCGGAGCAGTCCGGCCGACTGCTGCTCCTCCCCAACTCGGCATGCTTCCCGGCGGATTCCATGTCGGCACTCGAGGCGTATCTGGCGGCGAACGGCAATATCCTCACCATCGGCGGGCCTCCGTTCTCGCGCCAGGTCGTAAAGCTGGGTGATGAGTGGCTCACTCAGGAAATGCTTCTCGATAGGCTGACCACGATGCCGCCCGGCGCGACCATCCTCGACTTCGACCGATTCACTCCGTCGGACGACTACCGCGATACCGGCGACCAGGACACGAAGACCGAGGTCCGCGTCGTGCCGTGCGACGTCGAGGGCCAGGACTCCGCGATGGAGGTGAACATCGGGAGTTGCAGGTACTGGGAGTTCCAGGACATTCCGCTTAGCGGGCAGTTCGCGCCCGGCGATACCGTCACCACCTTCTGGGCGAAGGGTTCCGACAACGCGCGCAAGCTGATTGTCGCCTGGATCGACTCCGACGGCGGTCGGTGGAACACCTCTATTGACCTGACGACCTCCTGGAAACGCTACGCGATCACAGGCAACCGCTTCAAGCACTGGCGTGGTCCCGGCGGACCGGACGACCGCATCGACGTGAGCAATGTCACCAAGTTCAAGGTCGGCTTCGAGAACCACGACCTTAGGGATCGCAATCAGCCCGCGACCTTCTGGATCACCGATATCCGCTCGATGGCGAATCCCGCCGGCAACCCCGACTTCACCCAGCCGACCATCGAGACGCTGAGTCCTGCTTACAAGACCTATTCCACCGATGCGGCCGCGCTCGTCCCGACCTTCGGCTCCTACGAGGTCACCGGCGCTCCGGCTCTCACCGGGCCGATGCACGTGGTCTGCTCGCTTCCGCGCTATCGGGGGCTCGGCTTCGACCGGGAGACCCCCCGCCGTTGGATTCCGGTCCTCGCGGCGACGAAGGCTGATGGGCATATCGGTGGAGCGGCGAGTGCTCTCTACGTGCTCGACGACAAGGAGCACAAGGGCGCCGTCTGGGCGACCTTCGGCATCGAGGATGCAGACTACCTGGCAACTCACCGATCGGAAGTCGCCTGCGAGACTGCATCGCTGGTCGGCCGCATCGACGGCGGGCTCTACATGCTCTCGGCGGGAGTGGACAAGGCCTCGTACTTCGAGGGCAAGCCATTCGCGGGCGCAACGGTGCTCAACCTCGGCGGCTATTCCGGCTCGGTGGGGATCGAGTGCGCTATCACGATCGACCCTGAGTACGGCAAGAGCTTCGACACCGACGTGCGCATGGAGAGGAAGACCTTCAACCTGGACGACAAGCGCACGATCTGCGAGCTTGGTCCGACCGAGGCCTTCGCCCCCGGATTCTACGTCGCCGAGGTTTCGATGCTCCGTGACGGCAAGCTTATCGACTCCATCCGCCAGCCGTTCTCGATAGTCGAGTCGAAGCCCGCGGACAGGTCGGAACTGGTGACCATCGAGGGCGACCAGTTCATCTACAAGGGCAAGCCGTGGTTCTCGCTCGGCATCAACTACCGGCCCGTCTACGTTGCCTCGATGGAGGAGGGGATGTTCTGGACCCACTGGTGCCATCCGACGCAGTACGACGCCGAGATAGTCGAGATGGAACTCGATCTCATGAATGAGATCGGCCTGAACACCGTGGCGCTGATCCTGACCGAGAGCCCCGACGTCGCGCCCGGATTCGTGGACTTCATGGAGCGCGCGCACCGGCACGGGCTGAAGTGCCACGTTTTCGTCCCCGGCCTCTATCCGACTAACCTGAGTCCCGAGAGCGCCCTGAAGGCGATCAGGCAGACCCGCCTGTGGGAGCGCCCGGCGATGTTCGCCTACGATGTCGCCTGGGAGGTGCGAGTCGGCAACGAGGAGAAGCGCCAGGTTCATGATCCCATCTGGAAGCGCTGGATCGAGGACCGCTACGGGAGCGTCGAGAACGCCGAGAAGGACTGGGGATTCCCCCTGCGCAGGGGCGATAACGGGAACGTCCACGGCCCGACCAACCAGCAGATCAGTGAGAACGGTCCGTGGAACAGGATGGTCGCAGCCTACCGCCGGTTCTGGGACGACGAGCTCAGCCGCCGGTACATGGACATCCGCAAGGTCGTCGAGAGCGTCGATCCATACCACCCGATCAGCGCGCGGAGCGGATTCGGGGGCACCGGGACGATGGCCGGGTATGCCCTCCCGTTGATGCCGGTCGACCTGTTATCCGGCGCGAAGCACTTCGACTACATCTCGCCCGAGGGCTACAATTTCAGCGGGGATCGCCGGTCCTTCCGCGAGGGCGGCTTCACTACGCTATACGGCAAGTTCGTCAGCGGCGGGAAGCCGATCTACTGGGCCGAGCTTGGCTACACGGCCGACTTGCACCCCGGTCCGGAGAAGCTCGAGGAGCAGCGCGACTACTACAAGAAGATCTACGAGACTTTTTACGAAACCCGGTCCGCCGGCTCCGCCGCCTGGTGGTGGCCCGGGTACCTGATCTGGGAGGGCAGCGACTACTCGATCATCAACCCCGACTTCACCATGCGCCCGTCGGCCCATGAGTTCACGAAGATGGCAGAGAGAGCTTCGACGCCCTATCCGCAGAGGAAGCCCGACTACTGGATCGAGATCGACCGCGATCTCTATGCGGTCGGATACGCCGGAATGCTCTCGGACAAGCGTGCGGAGTACGGGAAGGCGGTCAGCGATGGCAAGACCGTCGGACTGCGCACGAAGGGTACCGGCACCGACTCCGCCAACTTCCCGAGGATCGCGATCGGGAACACGCCGCTCGACGGCATCAAGCCGCCTAAGTACCTGAACGGCGAGTTCAACGCTCTCGAGGTCCGGGATTCCCGTGGCAAGTGGGTCAGTCTGAAGGACGGTGATGCGATCGAGGTCAAGGCCGGTCAGCCGGTCTACGCTCGCGCCTCGATGGGCAACACCGCCGAGGCAAAGTGGCTCGCCCCGAAGCCCGGTCGTCCCGGTGGTGTTCATCTGCAGGCGAAGGTTGGGGACCACACCGTCCTTGGCCCTATCAGAGAGGACACACCGTTCCTCTTGGACGCCGAGGTGCCTCGGTTCGCGCTTACGGACGGCATCACGTCGCAGGTGCGGGTGAGCTTCCAACTCGTTGTCGATGGTATCGTCTTCGGCGAGAAGCGATATGTCACACTGGTATCGGTATCGCCATAGAACCGCTCAGTCCTGAGTGCGTCCTTCCGGACGTGTATCGAAGGACGGTCAGGTCCAGCCATGCCGCCCTTCCATACCATGCTACCCATCACTCAGGGCTGAGGGATTTCATCTGCCGGCACTCTCATTGACAACCTGCCCCCGCAACGCTATCATGTCACCACTGCTTGATCGCATTGGATTACGCCTTCTGCAAGGCGATGGAGGTATCACCAGGTGCGTCTGTCCACGCCGTCACTCGCTTTGGCCGCTGTTCTCACCGCTACCTGTGTGTTCGCAGAACCGTCTATCCGAATCCGCAACAACTACGATTTTCCATATAAAGGCCCGGTGGTCTTCAGCGCCGCCGTGCGCGACGGGGTCTATGAGGGCAGAGGCGCCAAGGGCGCCGTCAGTCGCGGCAAGGCCCGCATCCTGGCCGACGTTCCCGCCCGTTCGTCGGTCACCCTTGACTGGAACAGTTCCGAGCCGAGGCTCTCCGGGTTTACCATGTTCTCCAGGGATGCGGGAGTGGACTATGGGCTCGTCGTCATCCCCGGCCGCGAGGGTCAAGCCTCGCAGGTGCCTTCGGCGTTCAGCAACCCGATCACGACCCTTAGCTCGCCTCACGGCATAGTGGACAGGATAGATCGGGTCAACGGATACCGTCTCGTGGTGGACTTCACGGCCTGCGGCGACTCCTCGGCCGACGTAGACGTGACCGTGACTCGCGTCGGCGACGGACCGGCAGATGCCTATATCGCCTTCGTGCGGCGCGTCACCATGCCGCAGATGGATGGCGTGAGAATGCGCTGGAACGGCATCGTGATAGAGGGCACCGATCTGCCTGCGGAAGGCGACCGCATCACGGCTCTTGGCCACGGCGTTGACTGGCTCTCCTGGAAGTCCCATGGAAGGTCCTTCGTCGCCACCAGCAAGTTCACACCCGGCTATACGTACCAGAACAGCGTCGGCCGGTGGGCGCTGGCGAACTACTTCTACGCTCGCGAGCAGGTCGTCCGCGATCGAGACCACCTCTATCTCATCACGGAGATCGCCGGCCCTAACCCCGCTCAGGAGGGCAAAGGCTCGATGGCGGTGAGGACGTATGCGCCGCCCGCCATCGGTGAGCCGGTCGAGCTCGGCTACCGGTTTGCCGTCTGCCAGTCGCCGACGAAGGGCTGGGAGGACAGCCAGTTCCTGGCCTATGCCGGATACCGCCATGTGACCGAATCCGCAGACAAGGTTGCTGTTGACCTGGGGGTGCCTTACGTCGAATTCGGTACGAGCTACTTCCCGTACTCGACCATGACCGAGAACTTCGACTACTACCGGACCGCCGGCCTGGACCGCGAGGGCTGGTGGCCGTTCTCGCCTCAGATGTGGGAGAAGTGGCGGCAGTTCGAGCCGCAGATGAAGACCGACCTGCGCATCATCAAAGCGATGGGCTTCGACTGGGTTCGCCTCCACCACCTCGAACTGCTGGCCGGGATGGAGCGAAGAAACGCGATCGCGTTCCTTGATTTCTATATGGACGAGTGCCGCAAGCTTGGCCTCAAGGCGCTGATCGACACGTCCGGCTCGCCGGAATGGATGTCGTTTCTGGCAGGGCGGTACAAGGATGTCGTCAAGCGCATCGAGATGGACAACGAGATTCTCATCGTCGGAATCCGCCCGGGCGACGCGGAGCGATGGACCGCCTGCTACAACGCGATCAAGAAGGTCGCCCCGGACACCCAGGTCTTCCTCACAGGCGCCTGCAACCAGGGGCAGTTCGAGCGGCTGATCAGGCTAGGCGTGCCGTTCGACAGGGTGGGCTACCATAACTACAAGCATCGCGAGACCTTCAAGGAGGCGATCCCCTCGGTTGCGGTTGCCGTCGCCGGTCACGCATCCGAACTAGGCATGCAGCCGACACTAGGCGAGTTCAACTGGAAGTACCTGACGCATCTATCGCCCGAGGTCCGCGCCCGGGAGTTCAAGGATATCTACGGCAAGATGCTCGAGCCGCGCGCGATCCCCGAGTTCTTCCAGTTCCAGTGGCAGGAGACACTCTCAGTGAATCCGCGGCTGACCCGGCAGGGGCTCCGCCACTACGAGACGATCAACCTCGACCGCCGCCCCAAGTCGGAGGCCGTCGAGTTCATGAAGCTCGTACGCGAGCACTCACGGCCTGATTCTCCGATCCGTGTTCTGCCTATCAAGATCGGCGAGGTTACCTTCCGGAAGGGTAGGGCGGTTGCCGAATACACGATCGAGAACCGGACGGGCAGGCAGGTTGATGTCAGGCTCTCGGTTGAGTCGTTTCAGGGGGCGTCGGGCAGTGTCCCGGTCGGCAGCGTCAACATCATGTCGCGCCGGAGGGCGTCGGGGCTCATCGAGCTTCGGCTCGACCGTGATGCTCTGCCCGGCGCCTACCACTACTTCCTCAAGGCCGATTATCCCGGCGGCACGGCGTACGGGTGGGGGATTGCTTCAAACCCGGGCGTTCCGAAGTTCGACGCCCCGGTGCTCGCCGACAAGGTAGAGTACCCGCAGGGTGCCGATGTCGTGGCTGAGTTCGACTACAGCAAGCCGATCTGCATCGCGTTCGGTGTCGCCTGCCCGATCATCGAACTGGAGATGGCGTATCAGGCTCGAAATGCCCTCCAGAGCGCGATCGGTCGCGAGATCCGCCTCTGCAGCACCGACGACATTCCGAAGGGTTGGAGGGGCAACCTGATTCTCGTCGGCACGCCTCAGTCCAACCCGCTCATCGCTCAGTCCGGCGTCCAACTCCCGGCCGACAAGGGTGCGGTCGTGTTGCACGATTCCGGAAGGGGACGACAGTGGCTCGTCCTGGCGGGTCGGACTCCTGATGCGGCACAGGCCGCCGGGACCGATTTCGTCCTGCGGTTCTGGAAGAACGCGAGGGATTCCGCCGCCCGCGTATCCGGCCTGGAGCAGGGCGCCGCCCTGGGAAACAAGGCCGCGCCCGGAGACGTCAATCTGCCGTGAGTCTCATCCGTCCCATCGGTCTCATCAGTCCCATTCGGAGAAGACGCCGTGACCAAAGACCAACTCGAAACCCTGCGCAGGGCCGCAGCCGGCAAGATCGAGAAGCCGTGCGTCGCCCTGATCGTTGACAGCCCGTGGCTGCCGGGCTGGGCTGGCATCAGCGCTATGGAGTTCTTCATCGAGCCTGAGAAGTGGCTCGATGCGCATCTGAAGATGCTCGAGCGCTTCCCTGACGTGATCTTCGTGCCCGGCTTCTGGGTCGAGTACGGCATGGCCGCCGAGCCGTCGGGCTTCGGCTGTCGGGTCTCGTGGTGGAAGGACTCCCCGGCGTCCGTCTCGCACGCCATCGAGGATATCTCCCAGGTCGGCAAGCTCGAGATCCCGAATCCGAGGGTCCACGGCCTTATGCCGTTCATCCTGCACCTCCAGAGGTGGGCGCAGAGTCGTATCGAGCCGCTCGGCTACTCGATCCGAATGGTCGCCGCACGGGGACCCCTTGCGTTGGCGACGCACCTCTATGGGGTGACGGAGTTCCTCACCGAGATCAAGGTCGAGCCGGAAGCGTCTCACAAGATGCTCGACCTCTGCACCGAGACCGTCATCCGCTGGCTCAAGGCTCAGGCGGAGAACCTCCCCGATGTCGAGAGCATCCTGGTGCTCGACGATATCCCAGGCCTTCTCTCGCCGGCCGACTACGAGGAGTTCGCACACCCGTACCTGGAGCGCATCTTCGACGCGTTTCCGGGGATGCTCAAAGTCCATCACAATGACGCGTGCATCGTGCCTTTCGCCGAGCGGATGGCGGATTTGGGTATCGACATCCTCAACTTCAGCCACGAGTTCGACATCAGAGATGCTTACGCGAGGCTGCGTGATCGAGTGACGCTTATGGGCAACGTCCCGCCGCTAGGGGTGCTTGCCCGCGGGAAGCCTGAAGACGTGACGGAGTGGGCCAATCATTGTCTCGAGGCAGCCAACGGGCGGATCATCCTCTCGGCTGGCGGCGGCACATCCGGCGGGGCGCCCTCGGAGAACATAGACGCGCTCGTTGAGGCCGTGAGGGCCTGGGAAGGAAACCGACATTGAAGAAGACACGCCATCTCCGCTGGTACGTTCTCGGCCTGATTTTCCTCGCCACCGTCATCAACTACCTTGACCGCATGACGATCAACATATCCGCGCCCGTCATTGCCAAGCTCTACGGGCTGGACGACAATGCGATGGCTACGATCTTCGCCGCATTCCTGTGGGCATACACCATCGGCCCCAGCATCTCTGGGTGGCTCATGGATCGGGTCGGCTCTCGCAAGGGATACGTGCTCTCGATGACCGTGTGGTCTGTGGCCGGCGTGTTGACGGCATGGGCGGTCGTGATAGGTAACGGGCTGTCACGTATTCTGCCGGTGACCATGGCTTCGATAGTGCTCGGGTTCATTGCATGCAGGTTCGTTCTCGGGCTCGGTGAATCGGCGAACTGGCCCGTGGCCATCAAGACGATCTCCGAATGGTTTCCGGCGCGGGAGCGCTCATTCGCCATAGGCTGTTTCAACAGCGGCTCCTCGATCGGCGCCGTCGTAGCCCCCGGCCTCGTGGTCTGGCTGCTCGCCTACGGATGGCGGATGCCTTTCATCGTCGTCGGCCTTATCGGTTTCGTCTGGGTGCTCGGGTGGCTCGCCCTCTACAGGCCATTGCACGAGCATCCCAGGGTCACCGAGGAAGAACGCGACTACATACTGAGTCACCATGCTGCTGAGCGGGCTCCGGAGTCAGGCGAGAAGGTTCGCTGGCTCGACGTGATCGGGATCCGCCAGGTGCGCGGGGTCTTCCTCACTCGCTTCTTCATGGACCCGATATGGTGGTTCTACACGTTCTGGCTGCCTATGTACTTCGTGCAGGACCGGGGGGTGAATCTCAAGGAGATGGCGGTGTTCGCCACGCTGTCCTTTCTGGCGTCCGATTTCGGAAACCTCTTCGGTGGATGGGCCTCCAGCAGTCTCGTCAAACGGGGGTTCAGCATCAACCGGTCCAGGAAGACGGTCATGGTCCCCTGCGCCATCATGATGATGGTCGGCCTCGCCGTCCCGTTCGTGTCAGTCAACGCGGCGGTCGGGTTGATCGCCGTCGTGATGTTCTGCTATCAGAGCTGGTCGGTGAACATGATGACGATTCCGGCCGATGTGTTGCCCAAGAACGTCGTTGGCTCGGCCGCCG
This sequence comes from Armatimonadota bacterium, assembly GCA_017993055.1. NCBI lineage: Bacteria > Bacillati > Armatimonadota > Armatimonadota bacterium. The sequence continues at coordinate 41,336 of JAGONM010000019.1, read as the reverse complement.
GCATTTCTCACATGGGAGCGGGGTTCGGCGGTCTGGCGATCACCTATGTGACCGGGTATCTTGCCGAGCGATTCGGTTCGTTCACCGGCCCGATCATGCTCATGGGAGCCATGCCGATCATCGGGATCACGTTCCTCTTCCTGGTGATCGGGAGAATCGCCGCCTACGAGAAACCTGTTGATTCCTCATCGCAGGGTAGATGACCTCGAACTGATGTTTCGACGTCACACCTGGCGATCGTCTGCCTTGGAGCTGACGGACTCGCGGCCATTCCATACCCCGGGGTCTCCTGCCTCAACCACGGCGTCGCGATACACGCATCGTCGGTTTCGGGGTGACGCGACAAAGCCCTCAACGTCAGCCCGTAGCAGTTCCGAGCGATTTCTCGACGCGTCGTCACTATTTGGACTGAAAAGCTTTACATTTGGGCGGTTTGTGGGTATAATGCAGGTGACTCGCATCACGATAGCACGCAACAAGTAGTGCGCGGTAGGTAGTGCTAAACTGGTGATGTACAAGGCTTGTTAGCGCTTGGTTGCCGATGCTCGCTTGTGCGATGCCTATCCAACTTACCTCTAGAAACTACGCTAATAGCGGGTATCAGTGGCGGCCGAGGAGCGGCGTGATTGCCGGAACGCCCGGTGAGCGGTGGTTCAACCGTGGGGAACTTCACTCGCGGACCGAACGTCATAGGTACTGGCCACAACTGGTACGAGTTACAGGTCGCTTGGTAGTTCATCTGCGGAATAAGCCCATCGTATGGGGACCGCGGTTCGGTTTGTTTGGGCCGCGACATCGGGGTAATATCACTGAAGCTTTCTCGTCCGATTCTGAGAGGAATCCGTGCGGTGCCGCCGCGCGGGTTTCGTCGTGTCCGCGGAGGAAGCTGGTCTACGATGACGGCAGTACCGCCCCGAGTCGCCTTGCGGCAGCAAGCGTGATGAATATACCGAACCGGAAGGCCTCTGCGAAGGGGGTACCGTATGTCATATCATGACCTCCGCGTTGCGCGGATCACGACCATATTCTCAGCGCTTGTGCTTCTGTCGCTGGGTCTGGTGTTTCTGTCTGCAGCCTCGCCTGCATCGGCTCAGAGCTTGACCCTCTCGGTGACGGAAGTCACGGATACCACCGTGTCGCTCTCCTGGGTCCTGACGATTCCTAGAGGCACTCTGAGTTACTATGAACTCATCTACGATGGCAACATCGTCAACGTTGGGACGGTCACGAGCTACAAAGTCACGGGGCTTCAGCCGAGCACGTTTTACTCCTTCAGACTGCGTGCCACTACGACTTCTGGTGTTTGCCCGATACAGCCGACCGTTCAGGTAGCTACCAAGCTGAACGCGCCTACGAATCTGGTCGGGACAGCGGTCTCGACGAGTCAGATCAACCTGAGTTGGGCGGACAACTCGACGAAGGAGACGGGATTCAAGGTGAGCCGGGGTACGAGCGCGTCCGGTCCCTGGACGACGGTAACCGTTGGGGCGAACGTGACTTCGTACTCGAACACGGGCCTCACCGCCGGCACGACATACTACTACCAGGTGTGCGCGACTAACTCGACTGGCGACTCTTCCTATGCAGCTACGAGCGCCACCACGCAGTCTGCGGTCACGAAGCCGAACGCTCCTACGAATCTGGTCGGGACAGCGGTCTCGACGAGCCAGATCAACCTGAGTTGGGCGGACAACTCTACGAACGAGACGGGATTCAAGCTGAACTGGGGGACGAGCGCGTCGGGCCCGTGGACGGCTGTCAATCTAGGGGCGAACGCGACTTCGTACTCGCACACGGGTCTTTCGGCCTCGACGACATACTACTACCAGGTGTGCGCGACTAACTCGGCTGGCGACTCGTCCTATGCAGCTACGAGCGCCACCACGCAGTCTGCGGTCACGAAGCCGAACGCTCCTACTAATCTGGTCGGGACAGCGGTCTCGACGAGCCAGATCAACCTGAGTTGGGCGGACAACTCTACGAACGAGACGGGATTCAAGCTGAACTGGGGGACGAGCGCGTCGGGCCCGTGGACGGCTGTCAATC
>JAGONM010000019.1:0-39190 GCA_017993055.1 Armatimonadota bacterium | reverse complement strand
TCAAGCTGAACTGGGGGACGAGCGCGTCGGGCCCGTGGACGGCTGTCAATCTAGGGGCGAACGCGACTTCGTACTCGCACACGGGTCTTTCGGCCTCGACGACATACTACTACCAGGTGTGCGCGACGAACTCGGCCGGCGACTCGTCCTATGCATCTACCAGCGCCGCTACGCCGATTGCTCCTCCGGCCGCGCCTTCGGGCTTCACGGCGACCGCGGTATCCACGGCCCAGATCAATCTGGCATGGATCGACAACTCGGCCAACGAGACCGGCTTCAAGGTGAGCAGAGGTATGAGTGCCTCCGGCCCGTGGACGCAGATAGCCGCCCCGGCGGCGAATGCTGCTTCCTATTCCGACAAGGGTCTCACCGCCGGTACGACTTACTACTATCGAGTATGTGCGACGAACTCGGCGGGCGACTCTTCCTGTGCGACCGCCAACGCGACCACACTTGCTCTCGTTCCGCAGGCTCCGTCGGGTCTTACGGCGACCGCTGTTTCGTCTAGTCGGATAGACCTCGCCTGGACAGACAACTCTTCGAACGAGACCGGTTTCAAGATCAATCGGGGGACCAGTGCCTCCGGCCCGTGGACGCCGCTGTCCCTGGGTGCAAATGTGACAACGTACTCGAGTACCGGGCTCAACGCCTCGACGACATACTACTACCAGGTCTGTGCGACGAACGGGACAGGCGATTCCGCGTGTGTCTCCGCCAACGCGACGACCTTAGGGCCTCCTCCCGCAGCTCCGTCGGGCCTCCAGGCGGTTGCGGTGTCCTCGAGCCAGATCAACCTGAGCTGGACGGACAAATCGGACAACGAGACCTGTTTTAGACTCGAGCGAGCGCCCACGAGCGCTGGTACTTGGACACAGATAGCGGAAGTCGCCGCCAACATGACCGCCTACTCGGACACCGGGCTGTCCAGTTCGACGAAGTACTACTACCGGGTGCGGGCCTGCAGCGCGGCCGGCTGCTCGACCTACTCGAGCACGACCAGCACGTCCTTCGCCATCACCCTGGGCGGCGCTCCCGCCGCGCCGAGCAGTGTTGTAGCGACTGCCAAGTCAACGACCGAGATCGACGTCTCGTGGACGGACAACTCGAGCAACGAACAGTGGTTTGTGGTGACTCGAAGCGGAGGTGCATGGTCGGACGTGACGACATGGATACCCACGCCGCGCACTTCCTTCACGGACACCAATCTAGTTGCCGGCACGACGTACACCTATGCCGTCTGCGCGACGAACTCCTACGGCGAGGCTTGCGCGCTCAAGACCGCAAGCGCAACCACTCAGTCGCCCGCGCCGGTTGATCCTCTGGTCGCACCGACGAACCTGCAGGTCGAGGCTATCTCCGGTTCGGAGATCCAGGTCAGGTGGACATACGAGCCGCTTCAGAACGTTGAGTTCATCGTCGAGATGAGTCCCGCCACCGACTCGGACTTCTCTAAGCAGGTATACACTGGGTCGAACAACTCCTGTCTCGTCTCAGGTCTGGGCGAGCATTCCCTCTACTACTTCAGGGTCCGCGCGCGTAGTGACGCTCGCGAATCCGAATACTCCGGCATTGTATCGACGACGACCCTTCTCAACACCCCGACTGGCTTGAAGGCGACGCCTGGTGATTTCAACTACGACACCGGCAGATGGCAGGTCGAGATATGCTGGATGGACAACAGCCTTCATGAGTCCAGCTACCACATCGAACGGAGTACCGTCAGCGCTGACGGTCCGTGGGAGCCCCTTGGAGATGTCGGTGCCAACATAACGACGTATCAGGACAACGGTTGTTTGCCCAAGCAGGTCTACCACTACCGGGTTACAGCCATCGGATCGAACTCCCAGGCGGGGGTTTGCTCTACTGACGAACTGCCTGAGCCGCCCCCGGTCGCCCCTGATCCCATCAACCTCCAGTGGATCGGCAAGACCCCGGTCATCGGCGAAGCATACGGGCTTGCCATGTCAGAGGACTGTAGATACGCCTACGTTACGTCTTCGACTGGCTTCCAGATTGTGGACATTAGCGATCGGACGAATCCTCTCGTGAAGAGCTCGCTGGATCTGACTTATGGTTACGATGTGGCAGTTGATAGCTCCGGGTTCGCATATGTAGGCGACAGCAAGAGTCTCAAGGTCATTGATGTTGCCATGCCAACGGCACCAGTTGTAGTCGCGAACGTCGATCTGACTGACTACGCTCTCGGCGTGCATGTTTCAGGTGGCAAGTTATATGTAGCTAACTATCTGAAGGGTCTGAGGATAGTAGACATAAGTGACCCGCTCTTACCTCGGTTGCTGGATGGTGTCGCTGATACTCCCGGGCAGGCTTGTGCCGTGTCCGTCTACGGCCTTACCGCGGTAGTTGCTGATGGTAGCGGAGGAGTGGCTACGGTGGATGTCAGTGACGCCCTGGCGCCTAGGTTGCTTGGTTCGCTTCCGACTTCTGATACTGCCCGAGATGTCAGTGTAACTGCCGACGGTCGTGCGTATGTGGCTGCCCAGTACGCCGGTCTTCTGGCTGTGGATGTGAGGGTTCCTGCAGTGCCGAGACTCCTATCACAGTCACTACAGAAAGATTGTGCTATTGGTGTGGCTATAATGGATAATAAGGCGTACCTCGCCAATTTCAGCTACGCCAATGTGGCCAATGGCCTGCAGGTCTTCGATGTTTCTGGCGAGATACCGCAGGAACTCGGTTTCGTGCCTGTGGCGGGGCGCAACCGCGGAGGAGTCGCGGTTGCAGGCCGTGTGGCATGTGTTGCCGCGGGCTATGGAGGGCTTGCCATAGTAGATGTGCTTGATCTTGCGAAGAGCGAACCCGTAGGAGTGATTCCGCAGATCACATGGTCGGTAGGGCTGGAAGTGTCTGAGAGTACAATGTACACTTTCGGCCGTTCAGGGATCAGTTCCTCACTGTATGTGTACGATGTGAGTAGCCCCGAGTCGCCGGAACATATCGGAAGCCTGAGGCTGACCCACCCAGTTGATATCGCTCTCGCTGGATGCTATGCAGTAGTTGCAGATGACCGGAATGTCCACATGGTGGACGTTTCGGACCCGCGGCATCCTGCTATCGTTGATACCTTGCTTATGCCGGATTACGTGACCGGTGTCAGTATTAGCGGTGGTAAGGTCTATGCCGCGTGCTATCTGGCAGGGCTTGTGGTTGTGGACATCAGCGACCCGTATTCCCTGAGAATCGTGGGCTCTGTAGATACGCCCGGTCAGGCATTCGCAATAGCGCTGTCCGGCACAACGGCAATCATCGCCGACGGCACGTGTGGTGTGGCGCTGGTTAACATCGCGAATCCCTGCTCCCCCCAATGGCTTATGTCCTTGGCGACCTCCGACTCGACACGGGATATCGCTGTAGACGCGGCGGGATTCGCCTATGTAGCTGCGGGTAACTCCGGCATTCTTCTGATTGACGTACACAATGCTTCTCTGCCGAACATTCTGAGTGCGGTGCCATCTCGCGATACGGCCTTGGGAGTGTGCGCTGGAGACGGCTATGCGTTCTCAGCTAGCTTCAGCCGTGTCTATACGGCCAACGGACTGCAAGCGGTTGATTTCTCGGGAGGATCACTGGCAAGTGAGGCGTTCTTCCTGCCCTCCTATGAGGATTCGGTTTACGGGGGTTACTGCAGATCAGTGGCAACCCAGGGCAGGATGGTGTTTCTTACGGATGACAAGTATCTCGCTCGGATAGCGAAGTACTAGACTGACAGTGGCTGGCTCAATCGACAGGCATCAGCGTACATATCGAGGCAGGACCGTGTTTGCGGTCCTGCCTCGATCACGTATCGGGCTCAGAATCGATTGCAGATTACGAGGGATACCGAACCGTGCTTTCTGCCTGTGTCAACGCCGGGATGAAGACACAGCGACTCGGGCAGAGTAAAGACGTGCCACCCGCGATTCGTTCTGCTCGGGCCACCCCTGTAGCCCAGACCCGGAGTCGGTGGAGGTTCGCCTTGCTGCCCACCACCACGCAGTGATGAAGCAGCCGATGCAGGATCGCCGTCACGATTACCCGTTCGTGGAAGAGTCCCGACGTTTCGTCGAACGCACTGTTAGGGTCCATCACGGTGCCTCGCCTCCTCGTCGCGCATCGCCACGAACCGGCAGAACAGCCCGCACCCCTCGCGATCGCTCGGCGTGCAAGTCCACCTCGTCCACTAGCACCAGCTTGCCTCGGTGCCGCGCCGAACCCACAAAAGTAAAGGCCCCCGGCATCCTGCCGGGGGCCCGGGCCATGCCAGAGCGGGACGAATCCCGCCAGGCCGGAGGCCGTCTTACTTAATGCCCTGGAACAGTCCGAGCTTCTTGGCTACGTACTCGGCGTCTACCAGGAGCTTGCAACATGCCGGATTCTCTTCCGAGTTCGCGATGCCCGTTCCGGGTCCGCCCGGGTAAGGCATCTTCGGCGATACTCCGATACATGCATCCATCACCGTCATCTCGAACTCACCAAGCGCGAACGCCGCCTTCACCATGTCACCCGCCGCGTAGAAGGCGATGACCTCATCCAGCTTCGCCTTCAGGTTCGGGTACAGTACCTCGTCGGAGATGAGCGGCACCTCGTCCGTCGCGTAGGGCACCTCGTGGAACAGGTCGAGCAGGAGCTTCATGCTCTCCAGGCTCGCGTCCACCGACCATTCCCACTCGCTCTCGTGGTAGTATCCTGCCGGATTGGGTCCGACAGGCCCGTCGTCGTCCCACGGGAAGCTCGTGCCGTACTGAATCGTCAGCGTCCACGTCGTGCCCGGCGCCTCGTACATCAGCGGCCATCTCAGCCGGATGTTCGGCGTGCCCTGCTGTCTGATCGTGATCGGCCGGAACACATCCGTGCACTGCGCGAAAGTCGGCACCTGCTTGGTGAGCACCACGTTCTTCAGTTCGTACTCCACGCCGACCTGGGCGGCCTTCACGAAGTTCTTCCACTTGTCGCCCGGCACCAGGATGAACACGCCCGGCACCGCGGAGATAGTGTCTCCGCTCTGCCCGAGGTAGCCGCCGAAGTGCTGGTCCAGTTCGTTCGAGTCGCCGGGGTACGCCTGGTAGAGGTTTCGGTCAGGCGGGCAGATGTATACCCGCGCCGTGTCGTCGTCCTTCACCTGCCTGACGCCGCAGACTCCCGGCTCCGTCGCTATGCCGCACGCCTCGACCTTGTCCGGCCAGATGCGCCGTATCTTACACAGCGTCGCCTCGTCGAACGATACCGGTATCGGAAGCGACAACGATACGCACTGGCCCGCCGGCAGTGTCGTCCCGCCAAACTTCGCGATCAGCTCGGCCAGGAAGAGCGCCTGCAGGTCCTGGTCGGTGCCCGGTATGATGTACGGGCCGCTCGGCGTATTGACCGAAGTGCCGCCCGGCTTGATGAAGTCGTCCTTGAAGCTCGGGCAGTTGGCGTCGGCCCCCGGGGTGAAGTCAATCGGGGTGTCGCCGCAGTTGCACACCTGGAAGAAGTACCAGGCCTCCTCGATGTCCTCGACCTCATCTACCAGGCTCAGGTCGTGGGTCGGCTGGGTGAGGTCGCCCGCGTCGTCCGGCGCCGGGTGGTTGTCGTCGTCAACCAGCTTCGTGACCTCGATGCACGGCACCTTGACGTTGACCTCCGCGCAGTCCTCGCCCGCCTCAGGCGATCTGACCTGCCCGCCGCTCACGACTCCGATCCCTGTCGCCCACGCGCAGTTCTTGGCATCCCAGTCGTCCCCGTCGAGCGCCGCGAACGCAGGGTTCGTCGGGACCCTGCACACGATGGTCTTCGTCTCGCCCGGCTGCATCGTGCCGAGATTCCACACGCCCGGTATGCACCGCGCGTCCGGCGCGCCGTTCAACGTGCATCCGGTGCAGTTGAGCAGCGGGTCCGGGTCGTCAACCAGTTCCGTGAGCGTGTCGGTCAATGTGACGTCCTTCAGCGCTTCGCCGCCGCAGTTCGTCACGACGATCTTGAAGAAGACCGGCTCGCCCTTCATCACGTTGACCTTCTCGACGAACGGCCCGTCCAGCTTGCACGCCACGGTCTTCTCGAGCTTGATGCAAGTCGGGCAGATCTGCACGGTCGCCGAACAGCCTCCGGTCTTGACTTCCTCGCCTCCGCTCTGCGGCAGGCAGATTCCGTCTTCCTTCGCGATGCCGCATGCCTCGAAGGTATTCTTCATCAGCCGGTTGTTCGGGCAGAGTATGCTCTCGTCGAAGCACACGTTCAGTACCTTGATCGAGACGCACTGACCCTTCGGCAGTACCTCGCTCCCGAACTTCGCCTGGAGGGCCGTCCGGAACATCTGGTCAACGTCCGTGCCCGGAGGCAGGATCACTCCCGGTATCGGGTTGTCCAGCAGAGAATCCTTGAATCCGGGGCATTCGGCGCCGGCAGGATTCGTGAAGTCCACGTCTACCTCGCCGGTGTTGCATACCTTCATCCAGTAAGATACGCACTCGATGCCAACCTCTTCGTCCTGAGACAGGTCGAGGTAGTTGCTCGGCGGAGTGAGGTCGCCCGGCTCGTCCGGATCGGGGTTCTGGTCGTCGTCAACCAGCTTCTGGCACGAGATGTCCGGTACCAGCAGGTTCACCGTCGCGCTCGCCGGTCCGTCGCTGACGGTTATCCGACTCCGCGCGCAGATGCCGGATACTGTCGCGGAGTTCGTCGCATCCGGATCGCGTCCCTTGTAAAGCAGATCGTCATCAAAGTCCGGGTTCGTCGGGATTCTGCAGATAATGGTTCTGGATTCTCCGACGTACAGAGTACCCAACTGCCAGATGTCGGGGATGCAGGTCGGAACGACGTTCCCGTCCACAGTGCATCCCGCGCAGTCGAGGAGCGGATTCCCCGGTTCTTCGACTAGCACGTCGTTCAGTTCTACCTGCTCGATGTTCTCGCCGCCGGTGTTGGTGACGGTGATCTTGAAGTAGACGTCCGCGCCTCTCAGCACGTCAACTGACGGGCCGAAGCCCCTGTCGGGCCAGCACGACACCTGCTTCTCAATCTTAATGCGGCACTCCGGGCAGACCGTCACGTCCGCGCTGCAAGTGGTCGTCACCTGCTGGCTTCCGCAGATGTTGAGATCGAAGTTCTGAGCAAGCCCGCACACGCTCAGCGTGTCGGGCCATACGGCCTTGATCCTGCAGAGCCTGGCTTCGTCGAACGTGACCGGCTCAGGTACTAGCTCTACGCACTCTCCGGGCAGTAACTGGCTCCTGCTGTACTTCGCCTGCAGGGCCGTCAGGAAATTGGCGTAGAGGTCCTGGTCGGTGCCAGGGATCAGATAGTTCTCGTTCGCCGGTGGGACTATGACTGTCGTTCCGCCCGGCTTGATGAAGTCGTCCGCGAAGTTGGGACAGCCGTTGCCCGGAGAGAAGTCAACCGCCACCTCGCCGGTGTTGCAGACCTTGTAGTAGTACCAGGCCTGCTCGACGTCCACCGCCGAGTCAACCAGGTTCAGGTGCGCTGTCGGCGGAGTCGCGTCTCCGGCGTCGCCCGGGACGGGGTTGGCGTCGTCGTCAATCAGCTTGGTGCACTCGATTCCCGGCACCAGCACGTCAACCGTCGCCTGACTGGGTCCGTCGTTCACCACAACTCCAGTAAGCACGCCGACGCCAGACGCGCTAGCTGTATTCGTGGCATCCGGGCTAGTCCCCTGAACGTCGAAGGCCGAGTTTGTCGGGAACCGGCAGACAATCCACTTCGTCTGGTTGACGGCGAGGTTGCCGATGTTGATCACTCCCGGGATACACCCGTCCGGCGCGCCGTCAATCGTGCATCCCGCGCAGTCCAGAAGTGGGTTGCCCGCTCCCTCAGTCAGCGCGTCGGTGATGAGCACGTCCTTCAGGTCCTCACCGCCGTTGTTCCAGACGCTGATCATGAAGTATATGTCAGACCCCCGTACCGCCTGTACCGACTTGCCGGGCAGCGGATCGCCCGGGCGCAGCGGGGTATCCGGGGAACACGACGCGTACTTATTTACGCGTATGCTAGTCGGGCAGATCGTGACCTTGCACTCGCATATGCCCGTGCTGACGTTCTCTCCGCCTCCGGGCGGCAGGCACAGCGCTCCACACCTCGTATTCGCGTCGGGTTTGCCCTGGTCGTCGTAGCAGGTAGCGAAACCGCATGCCTGGAACCTGTCAGTGAACGACGGGTAATCCGGGCAGAGCTTCTTCTGGTCAAACGTTACAGGAGCCGACACTATGCAGACCGACTCGCCTGGCCGCAGGAAGAAGCTTCCGTACTTGGCTAGCAGCGCCGTGCGGAAGAGCACGTTGAGGTTCTGATCGGTCCCCGGTATCTTGTACTTCTGGCCCGGGTTGTCGGGGTCGTCAATCTCCGTTCCGCCCGGCTTGATGAAGTCGTCGTTGAAGCTCGGGCAGTTCGGGTTCTGGCCCTCGGCGAAGTCAACCGGCACCTCGCCGTCGTTCGTCACGCAGAACTGATAGAAGATCTGCTTGTCCTTCAGTTCGCCGCTAGGAATGCGGAAGTCGCACGACGGCGCGGTGGTATCCGACGTGTCCGCGCCGAAGTTGCTGTCGTCGTCAATCAGCTTCCCGCAGGTGATCTTCGGCACCAGCACGTCCACCGTCGCCTGGACCCAAGTCTGGACATTTGGGTCGGGTTGCGCGGGTGATACCACCTCAACGCCGCTGTAGACGCCCACGCCGGTGGCCCTCGCCCTGTTGGTCGCGTCCGGGTTGTTCCCCTCCACCGCGAAGGCCGGGTTGGTCGGGAACTTGCAGACAATAAACTTTGTCTGTCCGACGTCGAGGTCGCCGATGGGGATGCCTAGATTCGGAATGCAGTTGGGGATAGGCACGCCGTCCAGAGTGCAGCCGGCGCAGTCGAGGAGCGGATTGCCAGCAGCCTCATCGAGCTCATCCTTTATCACGACGTCCCGCAGGGGCTCGGCAGAGGCTCCGGAACTGCAGTTCGTCACCGCGATCTGGAAGTACACATCCGACCCCCGAAGCGCGGTCGCCGACGGCAGGAACGGCCCGTCCGGCGAGCACGCCACGCCCTTCGTGATCTCGATGCACGGCTCGCAACAGAGATCAAACAGAGAGTCCGTTATGTCCTCGTTGACAAGGTCGCCGGTAGCTCCGGAACGGGTCTGGATTCTGACGGGCAGGCAGGATACGTTGGGGAAGAGGTTGTTAAAATGCTCCCGCAGCCCCTTGATCTTCACCTCGATATCCTTCTCAGTCGGGAGGTAGTTGCCGGGATTGTTGGGATCCTCGACCACGTAATGGCCCGAACCCGCGGGCATCTCGATGCGAGGCATAGGAACATAGGCGCTGAAGGTCACGCCCGCAGGCAGAGGCAAGGCTGTGGCATTGACCGTCACCCCGCCGTCAAAGCTCTGTACGAACAACCGCATGTCCGCAGTGAACGCAGTGCCAAAACTGCCGTTGCCGACGTCGAGGTCCACTTCGTAGTCCTCAAGACCATTGTCCAGGAAGTTTTCCCACAGCAGAGCACCCGTAATCCCGGTTGTCGGGTCGTACTTCGTGAGCCTGCCATCCGCATCACTGTCCCACGCTATTCGGTCGTCACAGATGTCTAGCGCGATGTAGAGGATGTCGTTCTTGCAGTCGTAGATCGTGCCCACTCGTTCGACGTTGAATCCGGAAGCGGGTATGTCCTCCGGGTTGATGGGTTCCTGCTTGTAGGAGCCGATGCCCAGCGGCATGTCGTAGCATAGACCGCGGCGATCCTTTGTATCGCCGAGGACGTCATCCCGCCAAACTGTCCCGGCGGGGAAGTCCGCCTTGGCGTCCCCTTGAAACTCCACCAGCGGCGGATCGTCTCCAAGAACCGGGCTGGTAAAGACCAGCATCACCGCAATAAGTAGTAGCGCGCGCTTCAGCTTCATGATTCCCGCTCCTCCTCTGGGAGCCCGAACTGCTTCCTTGCCGAAACAGGCTCAAATGTGGAATAACCAATGTGCACGCAGACACCGGCAAACACCATGCACCCCCCTTCCGGGCCTCTCCGGGCCCGGCGGGCGCATCGTCGCCGGCGCGCATCCGCTATGCAGTTGTGCTGTGATAGGGAGGAAGGACCGGAGGAAGTAGGCGCAGCAGCCAAAACACACGTTTGGCGCGGCAGATCTCACCACTAACCGGGGGTTCTTCTGCGCTACCGGCGGTCGAAGGGCTCCATTCCCTTCGGCCGCCTCCTTATTGTCCCTCGACCGTGAGCGGAGTCTGCGGCAGGAACATCCGCGGATCATCCACTGCTAGACGAAATCAAATCCCAATACCTGATGTTGTGATACCCTTGAACCCGCCAGTCCTAAACGGACTTTCCTGCCGGATCGGCAAGTTTTTTGGCCCATAAATCACAAACTTACTCAAATCTGGTATATCAAGCTAGATATAAACCGCTTGGTCGTAGTAACTATTAGCGTCAGTTTGCTGGTATTACAATGGCTTGCTTGCAGGCTATCCGCGGAGAGGTTCTTACCCGAGGAAGAAGTTCCTGAAGATGTCGATCACGCCGGGGCCGATGACCACGACGAAGATCGCGGGGAAGATGCAGAATATCAGGGGAAACAGGAGCTTGACCGGCAGCTTTGCCGCCGCCTCGCGCGCCCTCTGGCTGCGCACGTTGCGAAGCGTGTCGCACTGGACGCGGATCACGTTCACGATGCTCACCCCGAGTTGGTCGGCCTGGCAGATCGCGGCCACGAACGAGGAAACCTCCTGAATGTGGATTCGCTTCGCCATGTCCTTCAGGGCATCCCCCCGAACCTTGCCCACCTTGATCTCCTCCAGCACCCGCGACATCTCGTCCGAGAACGGCGACTTGAGCTTCTCGACGACGTTCTGCATAGCGCCGTCGAGGCCGATCCCGGCTTCCACGCAGACCGCCATGAGGTCGAGCGAATCGGCGAGCACCTTTCGCACGGCCGACTGCCGCTTCCTGATCGCCGATTCCAGCAGGTAGTCCGGGATGGCGGCTCCGCAGAAGGCCAGTATGACGATCAGCACGATCCGCAGGAGAGCCGACGCGTCGAGGAGATTGACCCCCGCGACGCCGAGCAGCGTCATGGAGAGGACGGACAGCACCCTGAGGCCCATGAACTCCCGCGCGCCCATGTTCCAGGGCCTTCCGGCGGTCACGAGCTTCTCCTCCACCGCCTGCGACGCTCCCCCCGGGGTCAGGCGCACTGCGAAGTTGGCGAGACGGCGCAGGAAAGGCAGGATGACGCGATCGCGGAACGGTTCGGCCATCTCGGTCTCGACTGAGTCGAGGGCGCTCGTCTTGCCGCGGGACTGGGCGAACAGCCGCTCTCTGACGATGCTCCGCTCCGATCGGGTGGTGAGGCCGATCACCAGCAGTGTGATGCATCCGAATGTGAATATGACTATGAGCACAAGCACGACGGCCTACTCTCCACTAGAAGTCCAGAGCGAGCATCTTTCGCATGATCAGCACGCCGATGATCTGCAGTGACGCGGCGGCGCCTACCATCATCTGTCCGAGCGGGTCGGTCAACAGCGGCGACATGTACTCCGGGCGTGTGCCGAAGAGAAAGACGGCAAGCACGAGCGGCAGGAGGACGAGCACCAGCCCGGATATGCGCCCCTCGGCGGTCAGGGCCTTCATCTCGCCCATGACCTTCGCGCGCTCCCTGATCGTGTCGGCTATGGTGTCCAGGATCTGGGACAGGTTGCCTCCCACGCGCTGGTGTATCAGTATCGCCGTAACGACGAGATCGAAGTCGTAGCTACCGACTCTCTCCACGGACGCTCGAAGCGCGTCGCCCGTGCCTCGGCCGTTTCCGACCTCGTTCACGACTCGCTCGAACTCCTGCGAGATAGGCGGCGGCATCTCCTGCGCCACCATCTGCATCGCTCTCATCAGAGCGAAACCTGATTTCAGCGACGCCGACATCGTGATCAGGGCGTCCACGATTTGAGCGTCGAACGCGGCACGTCGCTTCGTCTGCAGCGATCGGACTATCGCGATGGGCAGCCCGATGGCGACTGCTCCGAAGACCAGGTGCGCGATGATGCCCTTGTTCGCCGCGAACGCGAGCAGCTGCGACACGATGAGGCAGCCGCACAGAATCCCGACGAACTCGCTCGGGCGTATCGGCAGTCCCGCGGCCGACAGTTCCGAGTACACGCGATCGGTTATCCGCCTGCCCTTGAGCAGTCGTGTCAGGATCGGGACCGCGTCTTCCCGCTGAATCGGATCACTGGACCGAGGCTTGGCGGTCTGGACGGCCGTTCCGGTGAGTTCCTTCAGCCGCGCGGAGACCCGCTTCTGTCGTCGCGATGAGAGAATCCCCACCAGCAGTACGGCTGCGAACACGGCCGCAAAGGCCGCAGTTGCCCATAGGAACTTCATACGAGTGTCCTTGTGTTGAACATGTCCGAGGGAAGTTCGACTCCCTGCTGATACAGACGGTCCACGAACTTCGGCCTGAGACCGGTGGCGATGTGCTCGCCCAGTACTCTTCCGTGCGCGTCAACTCCCCGCTGGTCGAACAGGAAGATGTCTTGGAGCGTGATTACCTCGCCCTCCATGCCCTGAACCTCGGTGATGTGGGTGATCTTCCTGCTTCCGTCCCGGAGGCGGTTCTGGTGAACTATCAGATGTACCGCCGACGCGATCTGCTCTCGTATCGCCCGGGAGGGAAGCTCTGTGCCGGCCATGAGCGCCATCGTTTCGAGTCTGGAAAGTGTGTCCCGCGGCGAGTTGGTGTGCGCCGTGCTGAGTGATCCGTCGTGGCCGGTGTTCATTGCCTGGAGCATATCGAGCGCTTCGCCGCCCCGGACCTCTCCCACGATGATCCTGTCCGGGCGCATCCTGAGGGCGTTCCTGACCAGCATCCGGATCGGTATCTCCCCCTCGCCCTCGATGTTCGGGGGCCTGCTCTCGAGGCTGACGACGTGCTCCTGCTGGAGGCGAAGCTCCGCCGCGTCCTCTATGGTCACGATGCGCTCGTCGTTAGACACGAAGGATGAGAGAACGTTCAGTGTGGTGGTCTTGCCGCTGCCCGTGCCGCCGGAGACCATCATGTTGAGTTTGGCCGCGACGCAGGCCCGCAGGAAGTCCGCCATCCGGGGGTTCAGTGTGCCGAAGCTCACCAGGTCCTCCATCACGTAGGGCTCCCTGGAGAACTTGCGTATCGTCAGCGTCGGCCCCTTGACCGAAAGCGGAGCGATGATCGCGTTCACTCGTGAACCGTCCGGGAGTCGTGCGTCCACCATCGGCGAACTCTCGTCTATGCGGCGGCCGAGCGGTGTCACGATTTTGCCTATGATCCGCATCACATGTTCGTCGTCGCGAAAAACGCGGTCGGTCAGGAACACCTTGCCGTTTCTCTCGGCATAGACCTTGTTGGCCCCGTTGACCATGATCTCGGTGATGTCGGCGTCGTCCAGCAGGGTCTGAATCGGACCATAGCCGCGGACCTCGTCTATGACGTCGGAAACCACCTGCTCGCGCAGCCGCAGTGGGAGCGTGACGGCTCCTTCCGTCATGACATCCGCCATCACCCGGCGGACCTCCTGGGCCAGCGCGTGCCTCTCGATGCGGCCCAGTTCGCCGGCGTCAATGTCGTCCATCAGCCTTTCGTGGATCTGAGCCTTCAGATCCATCAAGCTGCGCGCGTTCATTGCGCCTCCAGGATCACCCTGTTCGATTTCCGTATCCACTTCGGCTCTCCTTGCATGCCACCTGTTTCACCCGCAATCCGCCGTCACGTCCGCGCACGGGCCTTCGTGCCGGATCTTGGTGCGGGTTTCCTCGACGCGCAGTACCCGTTCTGGCCTGACACCCGGGCAGCGAGGTCCGCGATGCTTCGGCCGAAGGGAGAGTTCACGCTCGATGATGCGATCGGTACTCCCTCGTTGATAGCGGAGACGAGTCGCCCGTCGTTCGGGATCTTGGCGAGTATCCCGCATTCGAATAGACTCTCGATGTCCTCGGGGTTGATGTGATTGCTCTTTGCCACCCGGTTCAGCACGATGCCGAAGTTCTCCCTCGGGATCTTTGACTCCTCGATCGCCGTGAAGAACCGCTTGGTGTCCGTAGCCGTGGTCACGTCGAACAGGTTGGCGATAACCAGGATTGCGTTTGCGTTCGAGAGGACCCGCAGGGTGGGGGCGTGCAGTATCGGCGGCACGTCCACGATGATGTAGCGGTACATCCGGCGCAGCACGTAGAGCAGGTTCTCCAGGCACTCCGCCGACAAGGCGTCGAGCGACTGATGCTCCGTAGACGCCACCAGTATGTCCACGCCGGAAGGGTGCTGCGTCACATAGTCGCGCACTATCGTGGCGTCGAGTTCGGATGCGACCGACTCGAGTTCAGACAGCGGGCGCCCGGGCCGAACGTGGAACATCGTGGCGATGTCTCCGTACTGCGTGTAGCTGTCCACCAGTGCGACTCTGCGCGGTGCCGACTTCGCCAGCACGACGGCCAGGTTCGCGGCAACCGTGCTCTTGCCGACCCCTCCCTTCGCCCCTGTGACCACTATCACCCGGGGGAACGTCGAGGGGTCTCTCAACTCTTTGACTTCCTCGGAGTCGCGGCGGCTGCCGATCTCGATCAGCGATCCGATGACGGGCATCAGGCTCTTGGCGTCCACCGGCCTGGTGACGACTGCTCTCGCGCCGGACCTCATCGCGGTTTCCAGCATTTCGGGTGTCCTGGAGTCCGACAGCAGTATCGGCATCACCTGTGGCGCGACCGCGTTCAGCGTCTCGCATGTCTGAAGCGCGGTCAGACCCGGCAGCCTGTCGGAGATGATCGCCACGTCCGGCGCCCGCATCACTGAGAGCTGGACCGCCTCCTGGCCGTCCCGCGCCAGACCGACGATCTCGACCCCCGGGTCCGACGCGGCCGCCCGCGCTATTTCATCTCGATGCGCGGAGTCGTATTCGGCTACGAGTACTCTGGTTGACATAGTTGCTATCCCTGAGCAGTCGCTGTGGGCTGCATGATCTGCGGCGTGATGATGATTACGAGTTCGGATTCGTTGTTCTGGAATCTCCGGCTCTTGAACAACTCCCCGATGATCGGCAGGTCTCCGAGAATCGGTATCTTGTTGACCAGCTTCGAGTCTTCGTTCTGAATCAGTCCGCCGATGATGAGCGACTGTCCGTCCCGCACGCTGACCGTCGTCTCCGCCCTGCGAGTCCGCAGAGCAGGCACGTCGAATCCGTTGATCGTGATGGAGCCGGCGTCGCTCAACGTGCTCACCTCCGGCATGACCTGAAGCTGGAGCGTGCCGTCGCCCGTTATCTCGGGAAGAACCCTCAGCCGCACGCCGTATTCCTTGTATTCGATGGTGATCGTCGTCCCGCCGCCGGTTGAGCTCGTCTGGGGCACCGGGATCGGTATCTCGCCGCCGACCAGTATGTTTCCCTCGCGGCCGTCGAGCACCAGCAGGTTGGGCTGGGACAGTATCTTCGCCTTGTCCTGCTGTTCGAGCGCGCGGATCCTCGCGCCGATCGGATCGAGCCGGTCAATCGCCCCGCCGCCGAACAGATCGAACGGGCCGGTGCCGCTCTGGCCGATCAACCAGTTGTTGTCATCCAGGTTGCCGCCGAGGATGCGTCCCCAGTTGACGCCGAACTCCTTCAGAGCTTCCTTGTTGATGTCCACGACCTGCGCGCGGACCATGATCTGACGGGCGCGGGAACTGTCGAGCTTCACCATGTTGATCATGGTCACGAGTTCCTTCGCGCCGCCCGCCACCTTGTCGGTCTCGACTTCCTTGCTGTATCCCTTGATCAGCAGGTTGATCCGTTCCATCTCGGCGGGAGTTCCGACCTTGCCCTCGACGAGCACCACGCTGCCGGGCAGAGCGCGAACCGTCAGATCGGGTTCGTTGAGCGCCTGCCGGAACGCCGCGGCAACCTCCATCGTGAGCGCCGTCACCTCGTCTATCGCCTTCTCGATCTGGATCAGGTTGACGACCTTCGGGACTCGCGGGCCCGTCTGAGCTTCCACAGAGGTGTCCTTGTCCAAGACCACCTTCTCGAGCACGAAGGATTCGCCTTCGGGACGGGAGACCGACCTGACCTCTTGTGACTTCGCGCCGGCGCTCGTCCCCTGGAAGATCATAGTCTCGACCACCGCCCGGGCGATCGCCTCCGCCTTGCTCGACTCGGCCTCGCGGTTGACCGTGCCCTCGAGGATCACTGTGTTCCCGACGCCTCGAACGGAGACGCGCGCGTCGCCTATCTCGGAGCTGATCCTTGCGCACAGCGCGTCCATGTCCACCTCGCCCGGGACGACCTTGACGCGGAAGAGCCGCCTGCCGTTCCTGTCCCAGACGTAGAGGACCGTCGTGCCGGGTGACTTTGCGTTGAGCAGGATGTCCGTCGTCGAGAGCGCGACCACGTCCGCGACGATCGGATCCCCGATTGCCGCGCGCCTCGCGTCCTCGCACTCGATGATCTCGCTGTCACCGACGCGGAGCACCATCTCCGGCGCAAGCCGATCTGCCGCGGCGAAAGCAAGCGAGACCATGCTGCACAGCACGACTATCCCAAGTAGAGTTATCAAGCAAGCATTTCGAGTTTTCATAATGACCGGGCCGCTGAGTGCTGCAGGGAACGTCCCTTCGACCCGTGCCTCCTTTGCATGGCGTTTATGGCATTCGAATGGCTATTCCGGGACTACGGTCTCCTCGACCTTCGTGCCGCGCACGACGGTGACGGTCTTGACGGGCGGCGCGATCTGCACCGTGCCGGGCAGGGGGGTGAGCTGCTGTCCGCCGACCGGCGCCGGGGGTATGAGTGGCGAGCCGCCTCCGGTCGGGGCGGCCGCCGGTGCGGATGCGCGCGCGGACTTCGTCGGTGCGACGCCCATTACAGCGCTGACGCTGATAGGCCTGGCGGACTTGACGAGCCTGTCCTCGGCGGATCGCAGCGTCAGGCGGAGTCTGCCCTTCGCCTCGGCGAGGATCAGCCTCTCAGCCTCGGTGGGGGTGACCGCCAGCGTGGCGGTCGGCTGGACGCGTGCTGTCTGCTTGTCGCCGGCCAGCTTGTCGCCTTCCTCTACCGCCTCTGAGCCGATCGCGAGAAGGCTGACGTTCTGCAGGACCGTCTTCGCGAAAGAGGTCTCGTTCATATCGAACGTTGCGATCACGTCCACGCGGTCGCCCGGCTTGAGGAATCCGCCGACTCCGATCACCGGGTCTAGGCCGACGGTCACCGCGCGCATGAACGGCGGGATCACATAGGACAGGCGGTCCTTGGACATCAGGCTCGCCGTCAGGATCGGCTGGTCGGCACGGATGTCGGTCGTAGTGACCTTGCCGACCACCATGCCCTCGCTGATCGCGGCGCCCGCGGGCACGAGTTCCTTGGCGTAACTCCGCATGGTGATGTCGGCGGGCGACACCACGGTCTCGCGGGGGATGTTGCTCGCGGCGACCACCACCTGGACCTCGGATTCGGCCTTCTGCGCCTTCTGTCCGGCCAGGAAGCTCCAGACCAGCGCGGCGGCCAGCACCCCGAGGACCGCGGCAATCACCAGCGTCTTCTGTCTCGTCTGCATACTCATGGTTCTCTCTCCCTAGGTTGCTACTTGCTCAAGCGGACCCGATACATCAGGTTGCCCATGTCTTCTTGGAACGGGTTGAGCCAAGGCTGATCGAAGTCCTCGAACGGCCTCAGCCAATGTACCGACGACGTGGCGCCGACAACACCGGGTACGAAATGGCCCCACACCGCCGCGCAGTGCCGGTCGTTTCTAGTATCGACGTAGAGACCGACAGTCTCTACGAAGAAGCCCGTGAACCCCACGACGGTCATGCTGTTGTCCACCACCGGCATGATCACTATGCGACTGCTCGTGGCCTTATCGTCATCGCTGGCAGCGCTCCACTGCTCCCACGTCCACGTGTCGCCATTCACGCGCTCACTGAGATTGCTCACGATGGGGGCTGACATGTCCTTCTCTATACGAGGCAACTGTTTTCTCGTGGCTAGCGCGATCTCCTTGCCAAACACTCCCAGTTGGCTCGCGAAGTCGGCCTCGGCCCCGACCGGATGCAGGTTGTTGATCTGATCAGGCGTTCCATCGGTCTTGTAGTAGCGGCTGCTCAACTTCTGATTGCGCCCATTGGCGAAGTCAGGGTCCATGACCTGCATCTGGGTGACGGCCAACGGGGCGAACTTGTAGGGGAATCCTCTGGCGCTCTCCAGAATTGCCTTGGATCCTGCTCCCACTCGGCCCGTTCTGAACTCGGGTCCGGGTCCAAGTATCCTGGCAAAGCCGAAATTGACCTTGACCTCGCCTCTCAGTCTGACCGATTTGCCCTCGACTCTGGTTACCGTCACGCCCTCTTGATCAAGCCCTTCTTTGAGCACCTTCCTGTTATCGGACTGGTTGTTCGCCCGAGCCAGTTCGTCTGCTGTATCAGATATCCTCGCCACGGTTGACTCGATATCGGTCGGTTCGAGTAGCCAGGCAGTCCCCAGAGCGGCTGCGTCGCAGACATCCTGTGCCCGCGCCTGGCCCAGACGCAACCGTCCCAGATCAACGGCCAGCGCCGCCGCGCCTATCAGCGCGATGAGCAGCACCGCCGCAAGAACCAGGATAGCGCCGCGGTCCTTCCTGCTATCGTTGCGCATCTTTGGCACCTCCGTGCCGGTGAGTGCCCCCACGGTGTTGACCGGCGAACCGGGGGCTATTCCTTTCGCATGACTTCATCTGCGCTCAGGGTGATCGGGTCTTCGCCGAAGAAAGTCCCCGATATCCGGTTGCATTCATACTCCGCGCGTACCTTGACCTGCACGTCTGCCAGTTCAGGGGGGATTTCGTCAGGAGAACTGTACGCCCTCCAGTCAGGGTTCGCACCCATCTCCGCGTACCACATGTACACCTTCGGGTTCTCGGTGCTGTTCGGCGTCGGCGCGCTCGCGCGTACGGCCGCGATGACTTCTTCTTTCGCGCCCCCCAGGGCGGCCGCTCTGGCGCCCTCCCGCGCGGCGCTGCCCAGCGTCAGGTAATCCTTGGCAAGCAGTCCGAAATCTATGATTCCAATGGCGAGGGTGATGAAGAGCAGTGCTATGAGCGCGAACTCCACCAGCGCGACGCCTCGATTGTTCATCCGCCAGGTGTTCATCGGTTCGATTCCGTTCAAAACCGCGAGTGAAGAGGCATCCTCTTCATGAGTGGGACCGGCCTTCGGGCCTTCCGGTCTAACGTCTCATAACATACGCCAGCAGTGTCCCGAGGGCGATAGCCGGACTGTACCGGAACCTCAACCCTCGGGACCCGCCGGTCACTTCCACCGGAGCACGATAGAACAGCTTCAGGATCAGGTTCGTGCTCATCGTCCCAACCGTGCGGCAGAACACACGGTGCCGTACCATCACGATCACCGCGATGCCCCCACCGATCGCCGCTGAGAAGAGCAGAACCCACACCGCCAGCCTGATGCCCACCAGCGCTCCGACCGCCATCATGAGCTTCACGTCACCGCCGCCGACCCCGGTCAGGGGTGCGAACAGCAAGTAGAGCAGCACGACCAGTCCTACCGCCGCAAGGCTCTCACCAGCCCCGCGGATTCCGGCTGACAGCAGGGACAGGATTATCCCCAACGCTGTGCAGGTCAGGGTAAGCTTGTTGTATATCTTACCGTGCCTCAGGTCTGTGTAAACTGCCGCACCGAGCAGGACAGTCAACACGGCAGGCACTGCCAACCGGGTTAGATGGCTCATTCAAGCTCTCGACATGGCGGTCTCGGTTGTCGTACAGAGCCCCGTTCGGCGCTAGCCGGGGGTCGTTGGGACCTTCTTGAGCTCGTTGTCTGCTCCTGTGAAGAGGTTCTTTACCGTTCCACCGAGTCCCGTCAGAGCCAGTATCGCAACTATCGCGATCAGGCCCAGGAGCAGGGCGTATTCGACCATCGTGGCACCCTCCTCATCCGCGAACAGCCTCTTGATTCTCTCTACCATTTGCGACACCTCCTTCGTCGTCAGATTCGCGTTCGTAACAGGTGACCTGCTGAGGCCAGCCTGCGGCGACCGCAGGTACTTAGAACTGAGTCCCCAGACTCAGAACCACGCCTCCGAAATCCGTCCGGAGTACGTCCGTGTAGCATATCTCCGCGGAGTATCCCCCGGCGGAGGTATAGCCGAATCCCGCCTGCCAGCCGAACGTCACCATATCATTGGACGTTGTGACCAGGCCGAGTGTCCGCTCGTCGCGGATGTAATATGCCCCGATTCCGGCTCTCGCAAACAATCCCGAGCCTGCGGACGTGCGGAACCTGGCGTCGAGAGTGACCGGGAGGACGCGGAAATCCCGGCTGCCCCCGGTGAATGTGCCGCTCCCGCCGAAGTATCCCAGGCCGACCTGCAGGTCCCGCTCGGGGGAGTCGCAGAGCCGGTATGAGGCCTGGAACGCAGGCCAGAGGTTGTCCGTCTCGTCCTTCAGGTCGCCGTTCGTCGGGAACAGCGCGCCCGCCCGGAACGTCAACCGGCGGTCATAGCGGCGGGTCAGGCTCATGTCCTGAAATCCGCCCTCGTGCTTGTCTGCTTCGGGGATCTCCGTGGCGGCGGCCTCTACATAGGCCCCGACCGGGATGAATGCGTCCGGTCGCAGCGCCCTCATTTTCGCCTTCGCAACGTATGGGGCGTCGGGAGTGATGTCAATGACCGTGGCGAACGCCATCGGCTCGCCGCCCGGCGCGAGGTATACGTTGAAACCCGTGCCGATCGGAACCGGGCCGGGCAGACCCAGCCACAAGGCTCCGCTGCCTCGATCAACCACCAGCCCCCGCATCGGTTCGTCCGCGCGGGCGGCCGCAGCCGACAGGATGAGAATGAGCGCGATCCAGACCGTCAGCTTCCTGAACTTCACTTCAGCCGTCACCCCCGGTTCTATTTTCGCTGACACTGCCGCCCCGGTCTTGCGATCGTGGGGGAATCTGAGTGCGGAAGAAACTCTGCGCAGGCGTCCGCCCCTCGGCAGTGCAACTCATCTATACCCAAACTATGCCCTTGCCAAACAGCCAAGCAACGGCAGATGGAACGACCAGTACCAAGACTGCTTCCGATGCTGATAGCCTGCCTCTGCGGAAGCTCAGCCGTTCCGGAGTTGGATTACCCACAATACCGGCGTCTCAAACCTAAGTTGCCGGATTACTTTTCAGACCACCGCAAGTTGAGCGTGCGCCGGTTGATTCTACATGATATCGCTTGCTTGATAAATATTCTACTTTTCAATGCTTTTTTTGGCGTTTCGCGGTTGAACGGCGGCGTGGATGGGAATATACATCTTGTATGACGACCTCGAGTCCCTGCCGGCAACGATTCTGTGGAGGAGAGGTAACAATCATGCGGTTGATCACGAAGTCTCTTGTCTTGTTCTGCATCGTTGTGTTTGCGGCAGGGATGCAGGCCCACGCCCAGGACCTCCAGTCGCCCGACTGGCAGATCTTTCTTGACGGGTTTGGCTATTCCAACCTGGTCACGACTCTTCTGCCGAGTCCGCTGGGCCCTCACGAGATACTCTGCGGAGACTGGTCGGGGGCCGTTCGCTACGACGGCATGAACACGCCTTCAGGCTACTCGATGCTCCTGCCGCCGGAGTTCTTCCGCCCGGACTTCCCCACCAACTCGATGTTTCAGGTCGTCGCGCCGATGACTACGTGGGATGAGCCGACCAATCCTGTTACCGGAAACGACACCGGTCGCAGTCGCATCCGGAACGACAAGCTTTCGATCGAGATTCTCGTCGAGATGCGGCAGCTCTCCGAAGGCATGGCAGTCGGTGTGAATCCGGGAGGCGTCGGCGCAGAGCCGGCGCTCCGCAGTTCGCCGTACGTGCTGTTCCAGACGTACAACATCCGAAACGTCAGTTCCACCCCGGTGACGAACTTTGCTTTCTACCAGTTCCTGCACCCGCACCCGAATAACGACCTGGGTCCGAACAACTTCGCCGTCTACGATCCGACTCCCTACGCTCTCGGCGGCTTGCAGGACTACCGCTACGACATCACCTCGTATGGCGGATCCCTGTGGACTGCGGAAGGCAGCGACCTCGTCGGCTTCAGCTCGAACGTCCAGCCGACTGCGTTTGGGGTAGGGGAGTTCTCCGGTCACGCGGGCGAGCCTGCGGTGGGCCTCCTTCAGGCGCTGTATGCCGACGCGCTTCCCGGCACGACCCTCGTCGGCCCCGCCGAGGTCGCCGGCGCGATGAAGTGGTCTCTCGGCACCATCGCCCCGGGACAGATCGTTCCGGTGACCGTCGCATTCTGGGTCGGCCGCGACGCCAGGCCGCCCCAGCCACCGCGCGAGCCTCAGCCGCTCCTGCAGGCCTATCCCGGCGACTCGAACGGCCTCGATCAGCACCAGGCGGGCCGCGCCGGGAACTACGGCGACGCGATCACCGCCGTGCCGGGCGTGCTGAAGATCATCCCCGGCGAGAAGTGGGCGAACTACATCGGCGCCGCGAAGGCCGGAATCCAGTACGGCATAAAGAACGTGACCCTCACGAAGCAGACGCCGGATATCATCCAGTGCGCGGACGTGTTCCCCGCGAAGCGTATCAGCCAGCAGGGCACGCCTAACATCCGCACCAACTGGCCGCTGATGTACGAGATCCCCGGAACGACCTGGACCCTCACGATCCTGTACGGCACGTCCGTGCCCTGGGACGACGACGGGCCCGGCCCGAACAAGCCCGCATACGTGCACACCGAGACGTGGGAATGGTACGTGGATGCCACCCTGGAGAGCATGAAGGACCTCCTCGCGCTCTTCCACGAGGTGCCGTTCGCGACCGATGAAGTGCCGCTCATCTCGGATGAGGTGCTCTATCCGAAGCTTCTGGCCAAGCTTGACGAGATCATCGCCTTCCACGGGATGGCCGACTTCGTGAACTCCGGGCTCGCGTTCGGTGATTTTGAGATGATGGTGATGGACGCCTGCATCGCGGTCTCCCCTGCGAAGCCCAGGCCCACCGGCCCCGGCACCGGCATAGCGAACAGCGTCGAGAATCCGGCCTGCTGCAAGATTCTCGCCGATGCCGAGTACGTCGGCAAGCGCCTCGGCCTGATCGCCACCGTCAAGTAACCGCCGCTCCTTCCCTCCACGGAAACAACAAGGGAGTCGGGACCGAAGTCCCGACTCCCTTTTCTTCGTCAGTCAACCGTCCCGGTTTCCGCTGCTAGTCCTTCGTCGGCTGGAAGATGTTGAGCGTCTTCCCCACATGCTCTGCGTCCACGAGGAGCTTACAGCACGCCGGGTTCTCGAACGAGTTCGCTATCCCCGTCCCCGGTCCGGTCGGGAACGGCTTCGCGGGCGATAGAGCGATGCACGCATCCATCACCTGCATCTCGAACTGCCCCAGCAGCAGCCCCGCGGACACCTTGTTGCCCGCGTCAACCGCCGCCTGCACCGCGTCGAGCTTCGCATGAAGCGCCGGGTACATCACCTCATCGGAGATCAGCGGCACCTCGTCGAGGCCGAACGGAGCCTCCCTCAGCAGGTCCAGGAACAGCTTCATGTGCGGGATGTCTGTCTCGACCACCCACCGCCACACGTCCTCATGCACGTATCCCTCCCTGGATTCGCCGGGGAAGCGCACGGCCGTCTTCGTGCCGTAGATCAGCCTCAGCGTCCAAGTCGTGGTCGGCGGCTCGTACATCAGCGGCCACCACAGCCGGATGTTCGACGTGCCCTGCTGGCTCACCGTCAGGGGATAGAACACGTCCCCGCACTGCGAGAACCCGTCGAACTTCTTCGTCAGTATGGTGCTCTTGCCCGGAGTCTCACGGCAGAGCTGGGCGCCCTGCTTGTAGTTCGTCCAGTTCTCTCCCGGGACGATCTTCAGCGCGCCCGGCACCGCGCGGATCAGATCGCCCAGCATGCCGCCGTAGCCGAAGTTGCCGAGTTCCGCCTCGTTCGAGTCGCCGGGATAGGTCTGGTATACCTTCCACGCGAGGTCCTTGCGGATGTTCTGTATCTCTACCTCCTCCGGGCAGCACATGACGTCGAACCCGGAGAGCATCGGCCTTGAGATCGCCATGCGGTAGTTGGCGTCCGGCTGCTCGGTCAGGTGGTAGTGGCCCGGAAGCAGGTCAACGAAGCTGAACGTGCCGTCCGCCCCGCTGCAGATCGTCTCATACCATGCCGGACTATGGCAGGGGATCGTGATCGGGGCCTGTCCCGCCGGCGGGAGCGGTGTGCACGGCGACGCGCTCGGTATGACGTCGCGCCCGTAATGGTCCTTCCCCGCGAGGCATATCGCCCAAGGACGGAAGACCGGGTCGGCCTGCCCCGGCATCCCGTCGTCGTAGATGAGCTTCATCCCGTCAACGCGGGCGAGGCAGATGTTTCCGAACTGCTCCTCCCGATCGGCCCCGCACTGCAGCACGAAGTCCATGAACGTCGTGGTCGTCGCCTGCCAGCGGTCAATCGTCCGGCACGGCCCCGCGCCGGTGCAGATGTCGGTCACGGTGTAGGAGCACCGCAGTATCGGGTCGTCCGGCCAGCCGAGGTTGACGGCGCACCAGTGGAGTATGCCGTCGTCCTCCGCGAGGCGGTAGCCCGAGGCGTTGCTCGGCGGGATGTCGGGGAACGTCACCCATCCGTCGGCTCCCGTGAGCCCCTTCGGGCAGATCGGCCGACCGTCGGCCCGCAGGCCCGTGAGTGCGAACGGCCAGGTCGGGACCGGGCACTCCGGCCAGTCGTAGGAGCCGTCGCCGTCCGAGTCCGCGAATGCCTCCGCGGGGTCCCACGTTTTGTTCCCGTTGAGGTCGCTGAAGTACTCGCCGTCGTCCCACTTGCCGTTGCAGTTGAGGTCGGTGAACGGCTCGGCGGGTGTACATTTCTGGTCGCCGCCCGCGTCCGCCTCGCCGACCGGCTGGAACTCCTTGTCGAGGTTCATGTCGTGGAACTTGAACGCCTTCACCTCGCCGAGTTCCACGTTGCCGAACGCGATGTCAACGTCGTTGCAGTCTATGTGGACCGGGAGCGACGGCGCCGCGCCGGCGGCATTACAGTTGTCCGGCGGTCGAGGTTGAGTGGCCTGCCACCGCTTGCCGCCCCACGACGTGCGCCAATCGCAGTAGGAGGTCGCGCCGCAGGTGCTCTGTACCTTTGTCCAACTGATCCCGTTCCCGAGTTCGCTCACCACGTAGTCGCCGGGATCGAGATCCGCGAACTTGACCGCGCCGTTCCCGTCGGTCAGCTTGTCAATCGGCCCGACCGCCTCGCCGTTCACCTTGACGCCGGTGAGCCGCATCGGCCACCCTGGGATGAAAGCCTCGCCGGAGTCGCGCCGCCCGTTCATGTTGCAGTCGTTGAACTTCCGCGCGGTAACGGACCCGAGACACACGTTGTCAAAGATGCGTGCATAGTCTTCACATTGTGTCACTCGAATACTGTATGTGGTCGGTCCGTCGGGGCGATACCGCTTTCCGTTCCAGGATATGATGCCATCGGTGATGATCACGTTCTCTCTGACGACGTAGTCCTTGTCCGCATCCGTCACCAGATCCTTGAATCGCGCGTAACCGTCCACATCGGTAGGCTGCGACAGCGTGGTGCCATCCGGTTTCTCCATCTCAATCGGGAATCCTTCTAGGGGGAGTCCCCGGTCAAGTTTGCGTACTGTAATGGAGGCACGACATGGTTCGTCGTAAGTCGGCCTCAGTACCTTCCATGGCCTGCCCTTGATCTGACAACTGCATACAGGCCTCAACTGCCGTTCCCTAACGCCGGTATCAGACGCGCTGAAATGTATGCAGTCTATCATGCTCTGGCCGCCCACATATAGAGCTAGATGACCGATAGGATCGTCCTCATCAAACTCGTCGCACGCGGAGCCCGGATCGCAGGCACCGCATACTATGATGTCGCCGAGTTTCCTAAGCTGCGGGTTATTGTACCATTCCTCGTAATCAAGCTTGACGCCGGACCAACCGGCTTCGATTGAACGCCAACCTCGCCATCCGTATCCTTCCCATGGATCGCCATAGTAACGATCGTCAATCAAGCCTATGGCATCTACGGTTCTAAAACAATACCAGATGAAACCAACACAGTCGTAATGTCTATGACCCGTGCAACAGTACTGCGCTGGTGCACTATTATGTGTCTTACATCCGGTGCTCGGGGGGTCGGCGGGTACATTGCCGCACGCACCAGCCCACAGGTTCTTGGCCAGATCAATGCGGGAGTATGTGCCTGGAGGGATCGGATTCCACGGCTGGAGCGTAGTGGTATTTCCCGGCCACCAAAAATGCCCCTGCCCTGCACCGGTCGCGTCCCCGCATTCCTGGCGAGCAACCGCTATCACATCCTCAGCCGTCACCGCCAGAGTTACTTCCACAGACGCCAATAGGAACGTCAGACACAACAGCGCAACAGCAATGAGCCGGTTCTGCATTAGTAGTATCTCCTTTTCCACGCATCAGTTGAGGAAACTGATTCGGTATCAGCCAGATATTGAACGGCAGCCACTATCCGGGTGCTGGCTTCAAGCCGCACATGACGTTGATCCCGCGGCACCAGTGAAGACTGGCGACGGAAATCGGTGACACAAGAAACCCACTCACCTGTTACCGAGGGTCGGTGAGTTGGTGTGTAACCAACATCCTCTCTACCCAGTATCACCGAATGTCAAACCACCCATCAAGAAACTTGTATATTTGGATCGGTATACAAACAATAAGAGGCTCGCTTGCTGTGATAACAGGCGCAAGGGTATCGAGCGGAGGAGTAGAAAGGAATAATCGAGGCGTCGCTCAGAGCAGCCCGATCGCCGTCTGGGCATGCGGGCGGAGGACGTGCCGGAAGCTCCCGTTGATCGGCTCGACCGACAGCACTCCGGTCACCCGCACCCACTTGCCGTTCGCCGGCGGAGTGATCACCCGCAATGGCGAGAGGCTGGTCGTCCGCACCTTGATGCCGGATATTCCGAGCGGGTCGGCGTATCCAGAGCAGTCGTCCACGTAGAACGAGTCCGACATCACCGCCGTCACGCGCCCCCGTATCGTCACCAGCAGGCCGATGGTCTCGAGCCCGGGAGCGGAGGTCCCGCCCGGCCTCAGGTCGGGTCTCTCGGGGCACACCGTCTTCAGCACCATCCCCAGCGCCCTCGGCACGGACGCCGTCCCCTTCCGGTGAACGGTGCCGAGCGAGACCGCCGCCTCGCCGCCGACCGTCGTCATCGTTCCGACCAGCGACACCAGCGTGCCCTCCGCCGGGATCGGCTTCCCGTTTGCGGCGACCTTTATGCCCGCCGAGCGGTCCGGCTGTTCCACGTAGAAGCAGTCGGAAAACGAGCCGGTCACCACCACGTCGTCCAGGCAGGCGAGCGCGGTGTCCGGTAGGTTCTCCGCCCTGCCGATCGAACTCACGTCGCTCGCGTTCACGGGAACGATCCCGTCCGACGACCCCGCCGGGCTCCACATCATCGCCGAGTTCCTGGCCTTCACCGAGACGTAGTAGGTCGTCCCGCGCGTCAGGCTCAGCCCGTTCCGCGTGACCGACGCCGTCCCGCCCGTCGAAGTCCAGGGCACGGTGTTGAACGCCCCCGGCGCCGTCCCGATCGCGTACTGGTACTCCACGATGCCCGATTCGGGGTCGCTCGCCGTCCACGATGCGGACAGGCCGGTCGCGCTGAGGGTATACGCCCCCTCGTCGGTGACCAGCGGCGTCGTCGGCGGGGTAGTGTCGTCAATCCCCGTATCCCTGAACGCGTAGACCGATCCGGAGTAAGAGCCGATGCAGAGAGTCCCGTCCCTTCCGATCGCGGCAGAGCAGAGAACCGGAGCCCCCGTGTCGTGCCTCCACTTCAGCGTTCCGGCTGGCGTCAGGGCGTACACGAACCCGTCCCCGCACCCGAAGTATATCGTGCCGTCCGCGCCGAGGGTGGGGGACGACCTGACCGAGCCGGGCACTGCGTAACTCCATTTCACGCTGCCGTTCGGATTGAACGCGTAGAGCGCTCCCTCCGTCCAACTGTGGCCCGCGCCGACGTAGACCGTCCCGTCCGGCGCGACGGCGGCGGACGAATCGGCCGGCCAGCCGGTGTAGCATCTCCATTTGAGCGTGCCGTCGGGCCTCAGCGCGTAGAAGTAGCTGTCTCCCGACCCTGCATAGATCGTCCCGTCCGGCGCGATGCAAGGGGATGAGTCTACGGCCGTCTCAGTCACGTACTTCCACTTGAGCGTCCCTGCCGCGGCATACACCGCGTAGATGTTCGTGTCGCCGCCGCCGAAGTACAGAACGCCGTCGGAACTCATCGCGGGCGACGACCATACCGCTCCGCCGGCGTTGAAACGCCACTTGCGCGTGCCGTTCGGGTTCACCGCGTGCAGGTAGCCGTCATGGGAGCCGATGTAGATCGTTCCGTCCGGACCGATCAGGGGCGACGACCAGACCATGTCGCCGGTGCGGTACCTCCACCTCAGGGAGCCGTTCGACGCCAGGCAGTACAGGTAGCCGTCGTACGAGCCGAAGTATATCTCGCCGCGTCCGCCTATCGCCGGGGATGAGTCTATCGGGCCTCCGGTCTGGTAGTCCCAGTTCATCGTGCCGTTCGCGCGGATGGCGTACATATGCCCGTCGCCCGAGCCGATGTAGATCGTCCCGTCGCCACCTATCGCCGGCGACGATTCGACCCAGCCGGACGTCGGGAACTCCCACAGGAGCGCGCCGTACCGGGAGCCGTTGAAGTCGCTCAGCCCGCTGTTGACGGCGTCCCTTCGGAACTTCGGCCACACCGGCGAGGGCAGGCAGGCGATCCCGTCGCTGAACGCTGTCGCGCTCCACATTCCCGCGCCGTTACGCGCCTTCACGGAGAAGTAATACAGCACCCCGTCTGCCAGATCGAGCCCGGATCTCGAAATCCCGCCCGACGCCCCGGCCGAGGTCCAGTCGGCCGTGTCGGTCGCGCCCGGGGCCGTCCCGATCGCGTAGAGGTACTCCGCGATGCCGCTCTCCGGGTCGGCGGACGCCCATGTCGCGTTCAGCGTGTCAAAGGAGTACGTGAAGTCTCCATCGTCCTCCACGACGGGGGTGGACGGCCCGGTTATGTCAACCGTGATGCCGTCGGTCGTGCCGGGACCGCTCCACAGGCCGACCGCGTTCCTCGCGCGGATCGAGATGTAGTACGTGCCGCCGTTTGCCAGCGGCAGGTTGGTGAAGGTTGCCTCGGTCGCCGTCCCGACGGGGGTCCACCCGGCGATCTCCAGCCCGCCCGCGGTCGTCCCGATTGCGTACTGGTACTCCACGATGGGGGTTTCGGCGTCGGCTGCCGTCCAGGATGCGCGCAGTTCGCTCATGGATGACGTGTAGGTGCCGTCGTCGGTGACGGCCGGGATACTTGGAGGCGTCAGGTCCGCCAAGATACCGTCGCTCGTACCGACCTGGCTCCACAGGCCGACGGAGTTTCTCGACCTCACCCCGAAGTAGTACGTCGTCCCGCTCGTCAGGCTCAATCCGCCGCGCGCGATCTCGGTGGACAGGCCGGCGGATGTCCACGGCGCGACGTCATCGAGCCCCGGCGCGGTGCCGATGCGGTACTGATACTCGGCGACGCCGGTCTCCGCGTCCGATGAATGCCAGGAGGCGTGAAGAGTGTCCGCGCTCGCGGTGAACTCGCCGTCATCCACTACGATTGGCGTGATCGGAGGCGTCAGGTCCACGAGTATCCCGTCGCTCGATCCGACCTCCGACCAGAGCCCCGCTCCGTTCTTCGCTTTCACCGCCAAGTAGTAGGTAGTGCCGCTGGCCAGGGAGAGGCCGCTCCGGGTGATCTCCGCTTCGGTACCTGCCGACGTCCAGCCCGCGACGTCCGAGCTCCCCGGTGATGTGCCGATGGCGTAGAGGTACTCGACGACGCCGCTCTGAAGGTCGCTCGCGCTCCAGGAGGCGTGAAGCGTGTCCGGTGAGGCGGTCGCATCGCCGTCGTCGGTCACCACCGGACTAGAGGGCGCGGACAGGTCAACCAGTATGCCGTCGCTGGCCCCCGCGGCGCTCCACAGACCGGCGTTGTTCTTCGCCCGCACGGCGAAGTAGTACGTCGCGCCGTCACTCAGAGTCAGGCCCGTCGCCGTCGCCTCGGTAGAACTTCCTGCCGTCGTCCAGCCCAGAGTATCGGATGCGCCTGGAGTCGTCCCGATCGCGTACTCGTAACCGGCGATCCCCGATTCCGTGTCGCTTGCTGTCCATGAGGCATGGAGACTGTCCGACGAACTGGTGAAGTCGCCTTCGTCGGTCACCGACGGTGCACCCGGAGGGGTTGCATCTGCCAGGACTCCGTCAGTCGCGCCGACAGCGCTCCATAGTCCCGCGGTGCTCCTGGCCCTGACGCTGCAGAAGTACGTGCCCCCGTTCGCGAGGTTCAATCCGGACGCGGTGACCTCGATCGCCGTTCCTACGCCGGTCCAGGGCGCGATGTCGTCAAGGCCCGGGGCGGTCCCGATGCAGTACTGGTACTCCGCCACTCCGGTCTCCGGGTCGGATGCGCTCCACGATGCATGCAGGGCGGCGAGCGAGGTCGTGTACGCCCCGTCGTCCACGACCACAGGCGTGGTCGGTGCGGTGAAATCAACGAGGATGCCGTTGCTTACGCCGACATCCGACCATCGGCCCGAGCCGCTCCGCGCCTTGACCGAGAAGTAGCAGATGCTCCCGTTGACAAGCGGCAATCCCGTCCTGGTCACCTCGGTCGCCGTGCCTGCCGAAGTCCAGCCCGCGATGTCGGCCGACCCCGGCGCGGTCCCGATCGCGTATGCGTATTCCGCGATTCCGGACTCCGGGTCCGAGGCGCTCCAAGATCCGTGGAGGGAGTCCGGGCTCGTGGAGTACAGGCCGTCGTCCACCACGATGGGAGTCGTCGGCGGGGTCTGGTCGCTCTCGAAGGCGTAGAGCTTGCTGTCATACGACCCGACGTAGAGCCTGCCTCCGGCCATGATCGCGGGCGAGGAGTCAACCCATCCGCCCGTGAGCCGTCTCCACTTGAGCGTCCCATCGGGATTGAGGGCGTAGATGTATCGGTCCTGCGATCCCACATATACCGTCCCGTCGCTCCCGACAGCGGGCGACGACCGGACAATCCCGCCCGTCTGGCACCGCCAGCGGAGCGATCCGCCGGGCTGCAGGGCATACAGGTAGCCGTCGTCGGCGCCGAAGTATACCGCGCCGTCGGCCCCGATGGCGGGTGACGAGCGCACCATCGAGCCGACCGCGTAGCTCCAACTGAGAGCGCCCGCTGAGGTCACCGCATACATCTTGCCGTCGTCGCTTCCGAAGTAGATCGTCCCGTCCTCGCCGACAGCCGGGGACGATTCCGATCTGTTGTTCGTCCGATAGCGCCACTTCAGCGTGCCCGTCGGACTGAGTGCGTAGAGGTAGGTGTCCTTTGAGGTGATGTAGATCGTGCCGTCGGCCCCCACCGCCGCAGTGGAGGTAACTGCCCCGCCGGTCTGATAGTACCATGCGACGGTGCCGTCCTGATTTACGGCGTAGATCCTTCCGCCGGAGGCGCCGACGTAGACCCGTCCGCCGCCGATCGCCGGAGATGAGGAGATCTGAGAGCCGATCCCGCGCCTCCACTTGAGGGTTCCGTTTGGGTTCAGGGCGTACAGGTAGTAGTCGTCCGATCCGACGTAGACCGTGCCGTCGGAGTCAATCGCGGGCGAGGAGTATGCGGAATAGGCGCTGATGCCGTACCGCCAGACCAGTGATCCGTCGGGCGCGAGCGCATACAGGTAACCGTCGCGTGAGGTGAAGTACGCCGTGCCGCCCGGAGCCACCGCCGGGGAGGACGCAATCGCACCTCCGGTGGTATAGGTCCATGCGAGGTCGTCGCCGCCCGGTCCCGGACCCGGACTCAAACCCGTGTTGCGGATGTCTCCCCTGAACTTCGGCCAGCAGTTGGAAGCAAGCTCAGCAGTAACGGGTATTGACGAGAGAAGCAGCGCGCCCAGCGCGAGCGCGCTGCATATCAACCGTCCTGTCCGCGACGGTGATATCTCCCGTCTCAACGCATTACCACATCCTTACTGTGAGTATTCCAGCACTTGCGTGGCCAGCACCCGGCGGATCGAGTTCTCGTCGAGCGGCTCGCAGGAACTGATGCCCGTGACGATCACGGTCGATCCTACCGTGGGCTTGAGTTCGGGACGGCATCTGATCTTGACTCCCACGTAGCCCGAGCCGTCCCTCAAGAATGTCCCCGGGTTCGCGTAGAAGAAGTCATCGCCTTCTCCACCGGTGTAGGTCACCTTGCCCCAGGTCATTATGTACAGCCCCAGGTTGTTTGGCCCCTCGCCGTTGTATACGCCCGGGGTATGCTCGTTGAAGTCAACGCCTCCGATGGCGCGTCCTCTCATGTTGAACGGGCGGGGAAGCTGATTCCCGGTCGATACGACCTTGACGGCCGAGGCCGTGATCTGCCGTTCGCCGTCCACGAGTTCGATCTCGCCCGCGACGTCAATGATGCTCCCGGCATTGATCGGCTCGTCGCTCATGACCTTGATGCCCGATGTCCGGTCGGCCTCCTCGATGTAGAAGAGGGCGCCGCCCAGGTTCGGCAGGTTATCCGCGCCTGCGGTGACTACCTTGTGGCTCAGGATCAGCCCTGCACCGTCTGCGAGGGCCTTTGCCTGAAGGCTCGTTCCCGCGTCGGCGGCGACTGATATGCCGTCGCTCGAACCCGCGTCGCTGCAGAGGCCCGCGCCGTTCAGCGCCTTCACGCTGACGAAGTACTGAACTCCCTGAGAGAGCGAGAGCCCGGTCTTGGTGACCTCAGTATCCGCGCCCGCCGATGTCCAATCCACGATGTCGTTGCCGCCTGCGGTCGTGCCGATGGCATACTGATACTCCGCGATTCCGGAATGCGGGTCCTCGGCGCTCCACGAGGCGTGCAGCATATCGGGGAGTGTGAAATCGCCGTCGTCTGTTACGGTCGGAGTGGTCGGGGCGCTCGCGTCCACCGTGATGCCATCGCTGCTTCCCACGGTGCTCCACATGTCGGCGCCGTTCTTTGCCTTCACCGAGAAGAAGTAGGTCGTGCCATCGCTCAGCGAAAGCCCGGCCTTCGTTGCCCCGGCAGTCGTTCCCGTCGAGGTCCAGCCTGCTACGTCCGTCGCGCCAGCGGTCGTGCCGATGGCATACTGATACTCCGCGATGCCCGAGTGCGGATCGGAAGACGCCCATGTCGCGTGAAGAGTATCCTGGCTCGAAGTGTACTCGCCGTCGTCGGTAACGGCCGGCGTGGTCGGCGCGGACGCCTCGACGGTGATGCCGTTGCTCGATCCGACGATACTCCAGAGCCCGGCGCCGTTGAGGGCCTTCACGCTTATGAAATAAGTCGCGCCCTCCGATAGTGTGAGCCCCGTCCTCGTCACTGAGCTATTCGTGCCAGCCGATGTCCAGCCGATGACATCGGTCCCGCCGGAGGACGTGCCGATTGCATACTGATACTGCGCGACGCCGGTTTGCGGGTCGGACGATGTCCACGTCGCGTGGAGGGAGTCGAGGCTGGACGTGTACTGCCCGTCGTCGGTGACGACCGGGGTCGTCGGCGCGGACGCGTCTACCATGATTCCGTCGCTGACGCCCGAGCCGCTCCACGGATCTGCGGAGACCCGGCTCTGGACCGCGAAGTAGTAGGTCTGGCCGTCAACGAGAGAGAGTCCAGTGTGCGTGATTCCGGTGTTGGTGCCCGCCGAGGCCCACGGTACGACGTCAGAAGCGCCCGGCGTCGTGCCGATCGTGTATCGGTATTCCAGCACCTCAGCTTCCCTGCCGCCCACGTGCCATGTGGCATGCAGCGACGAGGAACTTGTCGTGATCGCGCCGTCGTCGCTGACGATCGGCACCGGCGGTGCCTCGACGAGTGTTCGACCGACAGTCCGGTAAGTTCCCGAGATGAAGTTGCTGTAGAAGAAGGCCGCCGCACCCGGCCCCGGCGCGATGACTTTCGGGTTCATCTCCGCGTGGGTTCCCCCGGAGATCAGTGCGTCCGTAGGATCAACCGCTCCGGCGGATGTGACCTGCTTCAGATATATGTCGCTCGATGAGATCGAACTCGTGCGGCTGTCTTGCCAGGCGACGAGGTACTTCTGCCCGTTCCAGGCGGCGGAGGGGCTTGTCTGTGATGAGGTCGCGCCGCAGATCAGGAGGTCAGCGGGATCGAGCCGTACAACCGATGTGGACATGCGCACGCCGTAGATGTTGTCGTTCGACCAGCCGTCGCGCTTGTCGGACCATACGATGAAGTAGTTCGTGCCGTCGGTGGTGACCCTAGGCTGAACTTGCCAGTAGGGATACGAGGGAACGACTATGCCCGCGACATCCTGTACGCTCCCCGCGCCGGTCACCCTTGTGCAGTACACCACCGGTGAACTGTTGGTTCGATAGTCCTCCCACGCGACCAGCCAGTTCCCGCCGCATGAGGCCGCCGAAGGAGCGAACTGGTGGTCTGCCGCTCCCGATATCGCCGTTCCGATCGCGGTGACTACGCCGGCGGGCGAGACCCTGGCCCCGCGGATGTCGGAGAAGTAGTCCGGGGCGACCGCGCCGCGATAATCCACCCACGCTACGAGGAAGTTCGCGCCGTTCCAAGCGACCGTCGGCGATTTCTGGTCCAGATCGATGTTGCAGATGTTCAGCGGCGTGGCATCGAGGCGCGCGAGGGTAGGGGATAGCCGCATGCCCTTGATGTCCGTGAACACGGCGCCGAGTTCAGTCCATGCTACTAGGAACTGCGTGCCGTCCCATGCGATCGTCGGCTCGGTCTGGCTGCCGGTGTACGTGGCGCTGACAAGCACGCCGTCCGGATCTAGGATGACTCCGGCCGGAGATACCCGTGCCGCGTAGACTCTGTAGACTCCGGATCTGCGGTCGGCCCATGTAACGACGTAGTTTGTGCCGTCGTAGGCGGCGTCGAAGGTCGGCTGGTCTTGAGTAGAGAGCGACAGGGTCTTCAGCGCACCCACCTGGCCGGAGGAGTTGACCGACGCGCCGAAGATGTCCGAATCGGAAATGTCCAGGGAGTACCAGGCCACCAGGCTGACGCCGTCGCGCCCTGAAACTGCCGGCCCATACGGTCCGGCGGCGCTGTTTATCACGGCTATGCCGCCCGGATCGAGCACCGCAGCGTTCGTGGTGATTCTGGAGGCCCGGATGCCGTACGAGGCGTTCTTGTCCCTCCATGCCGCTAGGAAGTACGTGCCGTCCCAGGTCACTCTTGGCTCCTCCTGATCGTTGGCGGCCGTGGATACCGCCACTCCGCCGAGATCCGATACGGTCCCGCTGCTGCTCATGCGGGCACAGTAGATGTCTGAGTTGGCGCCGCGAGCGTCCTGCCAGACTATGAGCCAGATGCTCGACGCTACCGCGGCGACGGAGGGCACGCTCTGAGCCCCTGCGGCCCCTGCCGATGTAGAGCCTGCGGCGGTCGAGATGATCTTCTCCGAGCCTGCCACCTTCGCGCCTGCGCTGGTGAGCCTGACGCCGTAGATATCCGTGCCGGTGGACTCGGAGTTTCGGTAGTCCTGCCATACCACAAGGTAGTTCGTGCCGTTCCAAGCGATGCCCGGCCACTGTTCGTTGTCCGTGCGGTTTGATATGGCAGTCCTTGTACCCACGGTGCCTGCCGCGGATACGACGGTGCCCCATATGTCGTCACTGCCGCTGGAGCTCTTCTCCTGCCACACGACCATCCAGTCCGTGCCGTTCGATGCGATCTGCGGCGCAGTCTGATCCGTGGGTGTAACAGCTGTCGGCAGTGCGATCCCATTGAGGTCGAGGACTTCGCCGGATGGGGTGACTCTGGACGCGTAGATGCGGGGAATGACGTTGGCGGCACGTTTATCTGCCCACGCTACCAGGAAGTTGGTCCCGTTGAACCCGACCCCCGGGTATAACTGATCATTTGGGGCAGATGCGCCTCCCGTCATCTTCGAGATCAGGAAAGACTCCTCGCCGATCGGGTTGCCGTTCACGTCCAGCAGGATCCCGTAGACGTCGAAGTCGGCGCCTGACCGCTGGTCGTGCCAGACCGCCAGATACACCCCGTTTCCGGCGCAGATGTCCGTGTACTGCTGATTGTACCGAGTCGGGCCGACCGCGTTGGGCAGCTTGAACTCGGCGCCGGGAGTCGGTGCCGCCAGGGTGCTGCTGCACGCTACCAGCGCAGTCATCGCCAGTATGGCAATGAGCAGGTTTCTTGCCGGTGCAAATCTGACAGTCATTGGCTATCTCCCCAGTCCGAAGTTATACAACATTATACCACAACACTGCTGGCGGTTGCTTACTAAATTAGTTAGTGGTTTTTTCGTCGTCCGTCAGTCTTTGGCACGTTTCTTGCAGATAGTACCTGTGGCAGTCGCTGGAAAACGCTGCTCTGCGTCTGTGCCTGCACCTGCTGGACGGAGAGTACCCGTCCGGCAATCGTTCTTCCAAAAGTTTCGTCAGCCGCTATAAGGAGGTAATGTACGATGAAACTGACATTGAGCCTGATCATAGCCCTGGCTGTGATCGCCCTCTGCAGCACATCCGCTTTTGCCGTGGGTCCCTTCTCGATGACCTACGGTCCCGGTGCCGCGCCCGGCACGTGGATATACACGCTCATCAACAACGACGCACCCGGAGGAGACGTGATCCCTCTGTATCTCGACATCTACTGGGATCCGGCGGTCGCGAGCGACTACTTCACGGTTGTCGGCGCGCCGGCCGGCTGGGTTGTCAACCCCGCCTATGACTTCCCCGCGTTCGATGCCGTAGGGAACGATCCCGGCCCGGGCGAGAAGCTCAAAGGTTTTGAGATCGCCGCGCCGACGCCGGCCCTCTTCTTCACCGCCTACTACAGCGTGCTTGGTGAGGAGCAGACTCCGTATGACGGCGTAGCCGTACCGGAACCCGGCTCGATGATGGCCCTGCTCGGCGGAGTCGCTTCGCTCGGTGCGATGATCAGACGGCGCAGAGCGTGACGATCGCCGACGCGTGAAATGCCGGCCCGCCCCCGACCGCGAGCGGTCGGGGGCTCTGGTTTGTCAAGGTTAGCTAGTCCTTCTTGTGCCGGACCGGCGCGAGCATCGCTTCGTAGTCGAAGTCCGGATTGTACGCCTCAGTGTGACAGCTTCGGCAGAGTTCCTCTGATACCTTGCCGTATCCGGCGGCGGGTTTCTCCTTGTGTGAGAGCCCGGCGCCGTGGCACGCCTCGCACTGCACGTTCACCAGGTTCGGGGTCTCCTTCAGTGTAGTGAACCCGCCTCGTTGCAGGGCCCCCGTCGTGTGGCATCCCACGCACTCCGGGTCGGCCTGCTGTCCCATCTTCTCGAGCGTGGCCATCGCCGTCGCATGACGAGTGCCTGCCCACTGGCTGTAGGCGTCCTCGTGGCACGTCTTGCATGCGTCGCCGCCGGTAAACGGGCTCTCGCGCTTGCGCGTGCTAGGGTCAATGCCCCGTTCCTTCAAGCGCTCTTCGAACTGCTGTCGAAACTGGTTCTGCTGCTTGGCCGTCATCTCGGCGACCTTTGTGTTGTACTCGTCGTAGAGCTTCACTATCGTGGGGTGCTCGTCATATTCGCGGTCGAGGAAGAAAGTTCGGCTCTGTACAACGTTGATCTTCTTGCCGGCGACCTCCAGATCGAGTCTCCCCACTCCCCATCCCGATCTCGAATTGCTGATGACGAATACGCAGTCTCCGATCTTCTCGTGCGGGGTCTGCACGATGTTCCGGTCCTTCTCGGGCATCTCCAGCTTCTCAAACGAA
Organism: Armatimonadota bacterium; assembly: GCA_017993055.1. NCBI lineage: Bacteria > Bacillati > Armatimonadota > Armatimonadota bacterium. Next base: position 1,465 of record JAGONM010000019.1, on the reverse strand, counting down.
TGCGTGCAGATGAGCGCGTCGATGCCGGCGATCCTGGCAAGCGGCCTGGCCTTCTCTGTCGTCATGTGCGCAATTACGATTACCACTTCGGACTGTGAGCGGACCTTCCGCAGAATGTCCTTGACCGCCGCCTCGGGATCCGACACTTCCACTTTGAGGTTCGGTTGCATCATGTCCGGGAACAGCTCGGTGCCCGCGACGCCGATTACCGTCACGCGGAGTCCGTTGGGCATCTTCACTGCTATGTAAGACTGGTCGCAGACCGGCTCTCCGGTCTCTTTATACTTGGCGTTGGCCATGATGAAAGGCGTCTTGGAAAGAGCGGCCCAGTTCTGGATGTGCTCGCGGTCGAACCGCAGTTCGGCCTCGCCAGGCACAAACGCCGCGTACCCGATATCCTTCATCGCCTTCATTGCGACTTCCGACTTCAGCTTGTCCTGCTCGATATCCTCGCGCCCCACGGCATCGCCGCCTTCGACGAGAACGACGTTTGGGTCTTCCTTCCTCAGGTTCTGAACCAGCGTGGCCTCCCGACCATATCCCCCGTAGCGGAACTTCGTGCAGTTGCACGAGCGTATCTGTCCGAAGGCCTGGTTGCTGTACAGGATGGTCAGCTTCTTAGAGCCTGACGGCGATGCTCCTCCTGTAGAGGTGAACAATGCTGACAGGGTGAGCCCCGAAACCGCTGCAAAGGCGAACACGGACCACGCGAGGATCCGGAAGCGTCGAGGGCTGATAAACTGCATCGCTTACTCCTTTGTCGCGGTCTCGTCTCTTGCTGCGGCATCCGGCTTTTCGCTCTTGTCGGCGGCCTCGCTGTCCTTCTTAGGCTCCGGGACGTTGCGTATCTCAATATCCTTGGGCAGGTCGAACCTGGACTCGGCGACCACGACACCCGTTTTGTAGCTCAGGTAGATCACGTCAATGACGTCGGTCTTCTTGGCGCCGGTCATTGTCATCTTCACCGGCACGAAGTCCTTCTTGTCCACCCAGAGCTTGCACTTCCACTGGGACTCACTCTCTATGTAGGTGTAGATGTCGCAGATCCTGCCCTCGACCTTCTCCTCGCCCACTCGCTCGGCCCTCTGCCTGTTCAGAAACTCCTTCACGTCGCCCTGAGGGCCGGGAAGGAAGGTGATCGGATTCTCGCGGTTCGATCCGGGCGGGTACTTGCCTGCATACCTGCCGGTCGGGTGGATCATGAAAGCGCCGTCCTTGTTGCGGACGAACTTCATCTTCATCCCGGCGGACTCGTACTCCCAGAGAAAGTGATCTCCCCTTCGATACATCTTCCGTGTTCCCATATCACCTTGGGGAGACGATAGCTTCACCTCATAGACAACCGTGTCTATCTTCGACTTGGCGGTGGACTGGACGCAACACGTGCCTATCAGGACCGCCATTATCGAAAGGGACAGAGACCGTACCCGCATTCCTATACCTCCATGATCAGTGTGCGCGTGAT
>JAGONM010000018.1 GCA_017993055.1 Armatimonadota bacterium | reverse complement strand
CATACGGGTGGAGACTGCCCCGGAGGTGTCCCTTGGCCAGAGACCGCTCGTCGGAGATCCGCTGGGAAGAGTGGAGCAGCGAGGCGTTCGACCGCGCGCGCCGGGAGGGCAAGCCGGTCCTGTTGACCATCGGCGCGCCGTGGTGCCACTGGTGCCACGTCCTCGACCGCACGTCGTACTCCGACCCCGACGTCATCGCCCTCATCAACGATCGCTTCGTGCCCGTGCGCGTCCACGCCGACCGCCGCCCCGACCTGCAGGACAGGTACCTGATGGGCGGGTGGCCGACGACGGCCGTCCTGACCCCGGACGCCCGAATCCTGACCGGCTCGACATACATGCCCCCGGAGCAGATGCTCCGGGTCCTCCGGCAGGCCGACCAGGTGTACCGGGAGGACCGGGAGACCGTGACCATGCGAGTCGCCCGGATGACCGAGGAGGCTGAGGTCGAGCGCAGGCGCCTGGAACACCCCGGCGAGACGCTCGACGCCCGGGCGCTCGACGCGCTCGACGCGGTCCTACGGCGGGAGTTCGACTGGGCGAACGGCGGGTTCGGCACGGAGCCTAAGTTCCCGTTCCCGGACGCGGTGCGCCTCGCCTTCCTCCTGTACCGCCGGAGCGGCGACGAGCACATGCTGGAGATCGCCCGTACCACCCTCGACGGGATGGCCGGCCTGATGGACCCGGTCTGGGGCGGGATGTACCGCTACTCCGTGGACCCTCACTGGCGGCATCCGCACTACGAGAAGATGCTCTACACCCAGGCCGGCGCGCTGGAGAACTACGTGGAGGCCTACCAGGTCACCGGCGAAGAGAAGTACCTCGAGATCGCGCTCGGCATCCGGCGCTACGTGGAGCGCTTCCTCTCGGACCGGGAGCGCGGCGGGTTCTACGGCAGCCAGGACGCCGACGCGGGCAGCCACGAGCCCGAGGCCGACCTCGTCACCGGCGAGGAGTATTTCGCGAAGGGCGAGGACGAGCGCCTGGCGATCGGCGTCCCTTACGTTGACCGGGCGGTATACGCCGGCTGGAACTCCATGATGTGCTCCGCGTACTTCCGGCTCTGCGGCGCCGCCGACGACGCGGACGCGGGCGGCTTCGCGGCCGAGACCGTCGAACGCCTCCTGCGCGAGAACCTGCGGGACGGGCTGGTCTACCACTACAACGACGGCGAGCCGCGCCTGCCCGGCCTGCTCGCGAACCAGGCGCACTTCGCCCGGGCGCTCATTGACGGCTTCCAGACGACCGGCAGGCGGGAATATCTGGAGCATGCAGTGCGGATCGCGCGGGTGATGCTGGAGGAGATGCAGGACCGGGAGCGCGGCGGGTTCTACTACCAGCATCCGGGTTCCGCGGAGACTCTCGGCGGCTACCGGCCCCACAAGCCGTTCGAGGAGAACGCCTGCTCCGCCCGCATGCTGATCGAACTGAGCTACCTGGCCGGCGACGCATCGTACCGGGAAGCGGCCGGCCGCGCGCTCGAGGCGGTCTCGTACCCGCGCATGGTCGAGAGCATCATCGGCGCGGGATACGGCCTCGCGCTGGACCTGTATCTCGCGGCGCCGATGCAGATCGTCGTCGTGGGCAGGCGGGGCGACACGGAGACGGGCCGGATGCTCAGGGCGGGACTGCGCGCCTACGAGCCGAAGAAGATCATCCGCATCCTCGACCCGGACGAGGACCCGCTGCGGATCGGCGAGGCCGAGTATCCCTCGCGGGCGGAGCCGGTCGCCTACGTCTCGCAGCCGGGCGCGCCGACTCGTCCCGTCGCCGGGAGCGAAGAACTCGCGGCGGCCCTGAAGGACCTCCCGCCGGTCTGAGGCGGGCCGCTCCTCCCTCGCGACCCCGGCGGATTCAGAAAGAGCTAGTCCGCCTGTAACCCGCCTGTCAGACACCTCCGGTAGACTGTTCGCGGGATCAGGACCGAACCGCGGTTGCGGCGCACTTGTTTGCTTTTCCGTCTCGATGGGAAAAAACATCTTGACAATCCTGCAGAATCCCTGTAGATTAGAGGGGAGGGGCAAACTTAAGTTTGCATAGCGGGAGGGACCGCGATGATGTGTGCGAGACTGAGGTACACGCGGACAGGAGTTCACGGAGGGCGCAGGAGGCGCAGGATCCATCAGATCGAGCGCACCCTGCTCCTCGCCGCATGCAGCGCCGTGCTTTTGGCCGTATGCGCGTGGACGAGCAGACTCTCGACCCCAGACACGCCGCTGATGAACGCGGAGATCACCGTCGCGCGCGGAGACACCCTGTGGGGCATCGCGCAGAAGTACGGCGACCCCGAGAGGTACATCCTGGCCCGGGTGGAAGGCCTGGCAAAGGCGAACGGACTGCCGAGGGACGCCTGCCTGCGCGAGGGCCAGACGCTCCTCGTACCGCTGAGCGGCAGGAGCGCGGAACTTCCCCGAGGAGCAACCTATGCTAAGAACCAGGGTCGGCAGTAGGCCGTTGAGCATCCAGGTCTCAGCCTGGAGGCCGGATTCGGGTCCCGGCGGGATCGGCGTAGTCGCGCCGGCGGTCGGCCCCGGCCAGTCGAGCCGGGTCTACGAGCAGGTTCACGGCTCCCGTGAGGAGCTGACGTACCGGGCGGTCCTCAGGTCGCTGGAACTCGCCGAGGAGATCGGCGCGCGCCGCGTGCGCATACTCTGCCCGGATGAGAGCGTCACCCGTCAGATCAACCGGGAGGAGCCGGTGCCGCAGGGAGGCAGGCTTCCACTGCTGTACATCAGGGTCAAGGCGATGATGTACACCTTCGAGCGCGCCGAGGTCGCCGCCGTACCCGAAGGGCGGGTCCGCGCCGCCCAGAGACTCGCGCAGGCCGCGAGCAGGATACCTCCGAGGATCAAGCGCCCGGAGCCCCAGACCCTCCTTCCGATGGACCTCACCCCCGCCGCGTGAGGCCCGGACCACGCGCCGGATGTGCTATAATCGGGCAACTACACTTTCGAGGTGGCCCGACTTGAAACCGACTCTCGACCCCCACGTCTTCTTTCGGCGCGAGTACGAAAGCGCCGCTCCCGCACTCCCGTTCGACGCCGCGACGCCCGAGGAAGCGTCCGCATGGGCGAAGAAGGCCCGCGCGCGCCTCCGCCGGCTTATCGGATCCCCGGGGAAGCCCGGCGGCCCGGTGCAGTCGCGCGTCGTCGAGGAGCGGAAGTTCCCCGGCTACTCGCGGACGAAGCTCGAGCTGGAGACCCAGCCCGGGCTGCTCGCGCCCGCGTACTACCTCCTGCCGGACGAGCGGCCGGCGAGGGGCCCGGCGGTGCTGGCGGTCCCGGGGCACGGCAAGTCGGTGGAGGACCTGATAGGCGGCGTCGGGGGCGAGGGTGACCCGCTCGACTACGCGCTGCAGTGCTGCAGGGCGGGCCTGCCGACGCTGGCGATGGAGCAGCTCGCGTTCGGGTCGAGGCGCCACGAGGAGGCGATTCGGGCGAACCCGGACGGCGGCACGTACTGCATCGTCCCGGCGGGCGCGGCGCTGATGCTCGGACGGACGATGATCAGCTACCGCGTGCTCGACGCGCGGCGGGCGCTCGACTGGCTCTCCGCGCGGCCGGAGGTTGACCCGGGCCGCCTGGGCATGACGGGCATCTCGGGCGGCGGGCAGATCACGTTCTTCACCACGGCGATGGACACGCGCATCAGGGCGTGCCTCGTGAGCGGGTACTTCAACACGTTCCGCGACTCGGTCTACTCCATCTACCACTGCACGGACAACTTCGTGCCGGGAATCCTCCGATGGTACGAGATGCCGGACATGGTCGGGATGATCGCCCCGAGATACGCCTTCTTCGAGCAGGGAGACAGGGACCCGATCTTCCCGGCGGCGGGCTTCAGGCAGGCGGTCGCGAAGGCGCGCGAGGTCTACGCGGCGTGGGGCGTGCCGAAGCGGATGGACGCGCAGGTCTTTCACGGCGAGCACGAGTGGAACGGCGGGAAGGGCATTCCGTGGCTGGTGAAGTCTCTGAGCGGTTCGGGGTGAGGGGAATCGGGTCGGGGTCAGTCTCGGATCGGCCGCGGGGTGATCAGGTAGACGCAGCGCCTGTCTCCCGAGGGGACGTGCTCGGTGCGCGAGACGTCCGCGTCGAGGATGCGCTCGAACATCGCCATCTCCTCGGCGCACACCTGCGGGAAGACGTCCACCACCCGGCTCAGGACGCAGTTGTACATGTGCAGCTCGTATCCGTCCCCGACCGGGACGCACTCGGCCATCGCGTCGTCCTCGGTCAGAAGCTCGGCGAGGCGCGCCACCTTCTCCCCCAGGTTCTTCCCGGCGAGCTTCGAGCGGTACTCGGCCTCAAGCTTGGCGGCCCTGAGGTGGAATATCTGGCTGATCCGTTCTTCGCCGTCCAACTCGGCGATCTGGTTGAGGATGGAGGTTGCGAGGTCTTCGTACTGCTTGGGGAAGAGTTCGTCGGCGACGGGGGAGAGGACATAGACTGCTACGGGGCGGCCGACCGGCCTCCTGGTGACGTGCTGCTCGACGAGATCGGCGGCCTGGAGGTGGGTCAACTGGTGACGCACGGCCACGGACGTCATGCCGAGGCACTCGGCGAGTTCGGTCGCCGTCAACTCGCCTCTCTTTTTTAACGTGTTCAAGATATCTCTGCGTGTAGCAGTGAGGTGACGCGGCATCATGTCTACCTGGTTGGACAGTCGTACCACGTTGGTATACCCCCAACAGAGCTTCTGTGAAACCTGTATTAGCGCCCGCTCTCGGATTTCTGCTTCTATTTTGGCCTGAGCGATTCCTCCCCAAGGCGCGAGATTTCGGGTATACTGGTTGCGGACGGACAGCATATCACCCCCGACGCGCCGGAGAAGAGCCATGATAGACCTTGTCAGCGACACCGTTACCGAGCCGAGTCCCGAGATGCGAAAGGCGATCGCGGAGGCCCCCGTCGGCGACTCCCAGAGGGCGGAGGACCCGACCGTGAACGAGCTTCAGGCGGAGTGCTCTCAGCTTCTGGGGAAGGAGGCCGCGCTCTTCGTCGTATCCGCCACGATGGCGAACCAGATCGCGTACAAGGTCCACACCCGCCCGGGCGACGAGATCATCATGGACCGCTGGTCGCACCCGATACACTACGAAGGCGCGGGACCGGCGGTGCTCTCCAGCGTGATGATCCACCCGCTCGACGGCGACCGGGGCGTCTTCGGGGCGGAGGACGTTCTCGGCGCGATCCGGCCCGACGATCCCCACGCGCCCCGCACGCGGCTAGTCTCCGTCGAGCACACGCACAACCTCGGCGGCGGGAAGGTCTGGCCTCTGGAGACGCTCGAGGCCGTGTCGGAAGCGGCGCGGGGCAACGGCCTTGCGGTGCACATGGACGGTTCGCGGCTGATGAACGCGGTGGTCGCGGCCGGCATCCCCGCGAGGCAGTACGCCTCGGCGGCCGATTCGGTGACGGTCTGCTTCACGAAGGGGCTCGGGGCGCCGGTAGGGGCGGTCCTGGCTGGCGAGAAGGGTTTCATGAAGGACGCGCGCCGGTACCAGCAGTCGTTCGGCGGGGCGATGCGCCAGGCGGGGATCATCGCGGCGGGGGCGCTCTACGGTCTGCGGCACAACGTCGAGCGGCTCGCGGAGGACCACGCGAACGCGAAGCTCCTCGCGGAGCGCCTGGCGGGCATCGAGGGCGTGATCCTCGATCCGAGCGACGTGGAGACGAACATCGTCTTCTTCGGCATACGCGGCGCGGCGGCCCCGGAGTTCGTCGAGCGGTTGAAGGCGCGCGGCGTCAGGATGGGCGCGTACAAGGGCGGGCGGGTCCGCGCGGTGACTCACCTCGGCGTGACGCGGGAAGACGTCATCGCGGCGGCGGACGCGGTTGGGGAAGTGATCGGCGGCCGGTGAGTGATTAGTGATGGGTGATGGGTGATGAGTGATGAGTGGCCGGCATCCGGGAGAGTGATGGGCCCTGAATCGAGTTCAGGGTGACGAGTCGCGGTTCACAGCGACTGGTGCAGGTGGACAGTGGAGGATGCAATGCCTAAGAGATGCCTGATCTCCGTTCTTGCGATCCTGATCCTTGCGGCCTCCGCCGGGGCGCAGACGCTCGCGCTCGACAAGTGCCTCGACGACCTGGCGAAAAAGCAGGCCCTCGGCCCGGTGGTCGCGGTGATGCGCGGGCCGGTGGAAGGGACCGCCGATCTCTCTTCGCTCGAGGGCCTGGCAAGGACCTTCGGCCTCGAGCTGTTCGATCAGGACGGCATCCGCGTCCTCGGCCCGGCGGAGGTCCTGCGCCTGTACGACGTGTCCCCGTTCGTCCCGAAGGAGCCGCCGAAACCGACGAGGCAGGCGCGGGACGAGTTCCTCCGCAGTCTCACCGACGAGCAGATGAAGGCGATCGGCTCGTCGCGCGGCCTCCACTTCGCCGACCTCACCGCGGACCAGCAGGCGCTGTTGAGGCGGATGTTCTCTACCAGGGCCGCGCTGATGATTCCGGCGGGCGAGGTCCCGGTGGACGAGAACTCCGTGACGACGACGTACAACGAGGTCTACCTGCAGGGAGTCCCGCCCGACGGTCTGACAATCACCGGCGAGATCACCTATCTCCACACCCTGCTCAGCGACGGAGAGGGCCGGTACGACTGCGGTTTGGCGACGGAGCAGCCGCCGCCCGACGACAGCTCCGAGCTGAGGCTGCAGGTGGAGCCGGAGCCGGAAACCGATGCGGGAGAACTGCCCAGGCCTTCGGGGCCGAACGAGCTGAAGGAATCGCACCTGGACTACGATCGGCCGGAACTGCGGAAGGACGCGGCGTTCGAGCGCCGCACGACGCTCAGGGACGTCGTCGCCGCCGCGGCGAGGGAGAGCGGGCTTCCGCTCCTCGCCGGGCCGGGGTCCGAGCAGGTCGGGCTCTATATCGGCGCGCCTTCGGAGACGATCGGGCAGGTGCTGAAGGCGGTCTCCCGCGCGACCGGCGGGACGTGGCGGAAGGTCGGCGGCTCTTACCTCTTCGCGCTCGACGTGATCGGCCTCGGGTCGTTCGATCAGATGCTGAGGGATTACTACGATTTCGTCGGCCCCCAATCTGACGCCGGGCGGACGTTCGACGCCGATCTGGCGGCGAGGATTCTGATCGGGCTGCCGGTCGCGCCCGGCACGGGGTTCTCCCTGAACGCGCAGCAGATCGGCGGCATAGTCGGGCGCCTGGCGATGAATCCCGCCGAGGCGGACAGCAGCGTTTCCTGGGAGGCGCTCACCGAGGAGCAGAAGTCGGTCGTGCTGAAGGCGTGCGAAGATCCCGAGCGCCCTTCCTGGGTACCGCAGAGCATCGAGCCGCTGGTGTCGGCGCGGTTGGTCTTCCACTTCCCGGCGGTGGGGAATGCGAGCGTCGGTGCGTCGCCCGCGAGGTACGAGTGGGAGTGGTCCCCGCTCGAACCGGACGCCCCGTGGACCCCGCCCGAGTTTCAGGCGCGCTCCTGGCCGAAGGGCTCGAAGATTCCGATGCCCGCCGGCGTCCGGGGGATACTGCGCGAGGTATCGAAGTCCGACACGCCAGCCGGGGTGGCGGCGGAGGCGTCCGGGCACGGACTGAATACACTGCTCATCCGGGTGTTCGCGGACGGGTACACGATCTTCCCGAGCAGGCAGTTCCCCCCGCTGCCGGGCATGAAGGCGGACGACTTCCTGAGGAACACGATCGCGGCCGCCCACGCGAAGGGCGTCCGGGTAGTCGGGGTGATAGACGTCCTGCGGTGGTCGGACGGCTCGAAGAACCACTGGTTGTACAAGGCCCCGGAGCTGCTCGACCGCGAGATCGCCGGACGCTCGAACACCGAGTGGCAGGCGCAGAGGCCGGCATACTCAACGGTTCGGATAGAGGAGCGAATGGCTTACGGCGACGCCTTCGACGGCGACTTCGTCAGCCCGTTCCAGCCGGTCGTCCGGGAGAAGCTCTCCGCGCTCGTCGAGGAGCTTGCGGACTACGACCTCGACGGGATCGCCTTCGATCACGCGGCGGTCGTCGTCGAGGACCCGTATGAGGACGAGGTGCTGCTCGTCCGTCCGGGGCAGATGGGTTTCAACGACGCCGCGCGGGCGGCCTTCGCGCAGGGGGTGCTGGTGGACCCCGCGGACATGGTGGGCCCCAACTTCGGCCTCGGGACGACCGATTTCCAGACGCCCCTCCGGCCGCTGATGGCGGGCGCCGGCGGGTTCCTCGAGACGTGGGAGCAGTTTTACCGGACGGCCTGCTACACGCTGACGGGCGACCTCGCCGCCGTGTTCCGCAAGGTGAAGCCGGGCCTGCCGGTCTGGTGGCTCGACACGTACCTGGACGGCGATCCCGGCGCGGCGGCGTTGACCGGCGCGGACAGGGTCGTCCGCTGGGCCGATCGCTCCGCCGTCCACTACCCGGGCGCGGGCATTGACCTGGTGCGCATAACCGACGCGCTCGACCTGCTGTATGCGGCGAGTTGCATGGCGGCGCTTCAGAGGGCGTCGTTCCCCGGAATGCTCGGCCTGGACGAGATCGGCCCGCCGCCCGAGGAGCCGATCGGGGACATCATCCTCGACTTCGCCTGCAGTGAGGCGCGCAAGAGAGAGTTCCTGAAGCTCCTCGAGATCCCCCGCCCTTCCAAAACCCGGTAGTATTGCCGGCTCTGCGCCGCGCCAGATCTGCCGATAATCAAGATTGGTAATACACGACCAGCGACCGATAAGGGCAAACCCGCCGAAAGACGGGGACGCAAAGCCGCAGGGTCTAAATCCCGAAGCACCGGGACAAGACGGCCAGGTTGCCGAAGTCCGCTGCGCGGGAGGCCAATCGCCTCCCGACTGCAGGCCTTCAGCGCGCCTGGTCTTCTGTCGTTCTCAGGGAAGGCTTCAAGGTTTCAGGGATGGCTCTTGCGGATGCCGAGCTTCAACAGCCGGCGAACAATCGGTTCGACGTGACCGTCATAGGCGGCGACGCGGTGTTCCTCGTTGACCGCCGAAACGGGCACAAGCTGTACGTGGGCTGCGAGAAACGCCTCACGCCCATGGAGCGGCGGCGCTACATCGCGTCCCTCGGCAACGACATCCGCATCCTCTCGGTAGGCGACTTCTTCGCGAAGTACGGGCTGACAGGCTAGGAAGAGGGGCCGGCCTTCGGGCCGAGGGGGTTCTGCTTCCCGCGCCCTTCGATACACTCTCCGCTTCGCTTCGAGCACTCAGGGCTCACGGTGATAGGCGACCAGTCACCCGATCGAGACCCGCTAGTCCTGAGTGCGCGCTCCGGCGCGTGTATCGAAGGACGGCCTCGTTCAAGCCTTGCGGACGCCTCATCCGTGTGCTAGAATATGGCGTCTCTCCGCATGCCTTCAACGAGGGGGTCCGGAAGCTCATGAGAAGATCGGCAACCGTCGTCCTGATCGCCGTGTGCGGCGCGGCCGTGCTGCTCATCGTCGCCGCCGGGAACTCGCAGCCGCCTGACAAGGTCGGGCTCTCGACTCCCGTGCAGGTCGCCGGCGGGTTCGCCGCGCTGATCGCCCTCACCGTCTTCGCCGCCGCCATCGCGGAATACCTGATCCACGGGCGGAAGGGCTTCCTATCCGCCGCCGCGGGGTTTTTCGCCGCCGGCCTGTTCGACGCCTGGTCCGCCGCGTTCCCGGCCTCGGATCCCGGCGGCGCCGGGGCTATCTGGTACGCGGGCAGGCTGACTCTCGCGGTCATGCTGATCCACGGCGCTCTCTCGGCGCGCTCGACCACCCCCAGGCAGTCAATCCAATCGCGCACGGCGATCTATCTCACAGGGGTCGTCCTCTGGGCCGCCGTCGTCATCTTCTCGGTCTCGGAGTTCCCAGTCGTGAGCATCGCGCCGGGGAGCGCGCTCGAGCTGAGCCTGGCGATCGCGTCGGCCGTCCTCTTCGCCTTCGCGTGGTTCGTCTATTCCAGGCCGGGGATCCAGCGGAACAGCACCCTGATCGCCTGGATCAGCTACGGCCTCGTGTTCGCCGCGTTCGGCCAGCTCGCCGCGGTCTTCTCGGCGACGTCGAAGAGCGCCGCGCAGGGCGAACTGCTCTTCGCGCTGGCGAACCTGATGAAACTGCTCGGGTACCTGACGCCGGTCGCGGGCCTCGTTGCGGAGCACGCGCGCCTCAGGGGGTGCATCCAGGGCCAGTCGGCCGAGCTGGGAGCGATAGCCGACCTCCAGCGCCTGATCGTCTCGACGACCAGCCCGGGAAGGCTCTACCAGCAGGTGGTCCACCTGATCGCCGGTTTCCTGAAGCTCGACGCCGTCTGCCTGATGCCCTACGACCGCACGCGCAACCTGATACAGGTCGCCGCATGCGCCGGGCTCGACGAGGACGTCCGCGACAGCCTCGTCTTCCGCACCGGGGACGGCCCGGTCGGCGAGGCCGCAAGCTCCCTCGAGACCAGGATCGTCGCCGACGCGGCGGCGAACGAGAGCCTCTCCGTGAAGCTCGGGGCCGCCGCCGCCGGGCGCTCCGCGGTCTGCATCCCGCTGGTGGTCTCCACGGAGTACGGCGACTCGGTCGTCGGCATCCTGATGGCGCTGTACAGGCGGGTCCCCCCGGCCGGCCAGAAGGACCGCCTCCGCATGCTGAAGCTGTTCGCCGCCCAGGCGGCGCTCGCCGTCGAGCGAGTCCAGAAGGGCAGCCGGATCAACGAATCGCTCTCCGAGCGCGATGCCCGCATCCATCAGCTCGACATCGTGAGGGAGATCGGCCAGGCGATCACCTCGGAACTGACGCTCGACTCGCTGGTGGACCGGCTCGGCGTCGAGTTGAGCCGGGCGCTCGCCGCGCAGACCTGCTCCGTGCTGATCTTCGACAAGGACAGCGAGAAGATGAAGATCCTCGGGCTGAACCGCCCGTCGAGGGAGCACTCCGCGGCGGAGCACTTCGACGCCTGCGACGCCACCGCGATAGAGGTCGCCGAGACCGGGCGGCTGAAGGTGCTGAACGACGTGCCGAACAGCGCGCACTGCAAGTATCCCGTCCTCATCGGCAAGGACGACGGAGTGCACCACCTGCTCTCCGTGCCGATGTCCCTCCGCGGCCGGACGGTCGGCGCGATCAACGTCTTTCGCAGCGCGGACGGGGCGCCCTGGACCGAGGCGGAGGCGCGCCTGCTGGAGATGCTGAGCAAGTTCGTGGCGGCGGGGGTCCGGAACGCCCAGGTCTACGAGCGCGAGCGGAGCATCGCCTCGTCCCTGCAGGAGAGCCTGATGGCCGGGCTCGACCGTGAGTTCCCCGGGATCGAAGTCTCCGCGTGCTACCGGCCCGCCTGGCAGGAGGCGGCCGTCGGGGGCGACTTCTTCGACGTGATCGAGCTGGGCGACGGCCGGTACGCCCTGGCGATCGGCGACGTCTCGGGCAAGGGGCTCGACGCGGCCGCTTACATGGGCATGGCGAAGCACATGATCAAGGCGTACTCGGACGACGACCCGGACCCCGTCGCCGTGGTGACTAGGCTGAACAGCGCCCTCTGCGCTCACACGCCGACCGGCCGGTTCATCACGCTGGTCTACGGGGTGGCGGACGTGAACGCCGGGGAGTTCCGCTACGTCAACGCGGGGCACGAGCTTCCGTTCCACTACCGCGCCGATGAGGGCAAGCTGGTCTGCCTCGACTCGACGGGGGTTGCCGCAGGCGCGCTTCAGGAGGCCGAATACTCCGCCGAGACGGTCCCGTTCAAGAAGGGCGACGTGCTCGTGCTCTACACGGACGGCGCGACCGACGCGCGCGGCGAGGAGGGCTTCCTGAACACAGAGGGCCTGCAGGAAATGGTGGAGCGGCACGTCAGGCTGGGGAGCCGCAACCTGCCCGAGGCCCTGTACGAGGACATCCGCAGGTACGCGGGCGACCGCCTCAACGACGACGTCGCGATCCTCTCCGTCAAGTCCGTCGTCCCGACCCCGGGGCAGCTCTTCTAGGCGGTCCAGGTTCGAGGTTCAAGGCGGTCTCGTGCCGTGGTAGGCCGTCCTTCGATACACGCGCCGGAGCGCGCACTCAGGACTAGCGGGTTTTCCTCCGGCCGCCTATCACCGTGAGTCCTGAGTGCTCGGAGCGGAGCGGAGAGTGTATCGAAGGGCGGCCTCTTTGGACTGCGGCGGCTCGACGCCCGGGGACACGCCGTGTCGAGGCACCGCCCGGAGAAGCGATGTCAAGCCATCGCATCCACCGGATATCTGAGGCCTGATGCGGATACCGGCACTGGTACTATTGCGGGTTCTTGGGTCACTGGGGCGCAGAATCCTTGACAGACCGGCAAGCTGGTGATAACCTCGTAAAGAAGCATCCGACGTTCCGGTCGTACGGCGCCACGGTTGCGGCTCAGGGACGGCAGAAGCAAGTGCGACACCAATATATTAGGAGGTTAACATGAAGAGCAGCCTGCCGGTAACACTTGTTCTGGTCGCGCTCGGCCTGGCCGCATGCATCACCGCGTCCGCCGACTGGCAGATCAGCACCATCGAGGCCAACGCGGGCAACTGGTCGTCAATCGCCGTCAACGGCAGGGGCAACCCGTGCGTGGCCTACCTCGCCCCGGGCTCCGTAACGCCGATGGCGGTATTTGCCGAATGGGACGGCTCCGCCTGGCAGAGGGCCGAAGTCGGGGCCAGCGAATACGGCTCCGGCGGAACGTCCAGGTCACTGGTACTCGACAGCCAGGGCAACCCGTGCGTGGCATATTACAGCCCATTCGGGTCTTGGCTCGATGCCATGTACTCGAAGCGCGTCGGTGGGGTCTGGCAGACCAGCAGGGTGGACCAGGTCGGCACCACGGGGATCAAGCCGTCGCTGGCCTTGAACCCGAGCGGCGTCCCGTACATATCCTATGCCGCGAGTGGCAGCAGGCTGATGGTCTACATGGCCTATTTGAGCGGCGCCGCCTGGACGATCGTACCGGTGGAGACCGCGTCCGGAACGTCCGACCTCAGTTCGATCGCGGTGGATTCCGGCGGTACGCCCCATGTCGTCTACCGGAACAGCGAGAAAGTCTGGTATGGCAGATGGAACGGCACCGGCTGGGACAAGTCTGAGGTAGGGAGCGGCCACCCGTTCGGTCAGGCAATATGCCTCGGGCCCGGCGGGAATCCCAACATCGCCTACTGGGACTACTGGGCGAACGCGCTGAAATTCGCGCGGAGGAACGGCAGTTCCTGGGACGTGGAGACGGTCGAGAGCATCGGCAGTCTGGGCGGCTACTGCAACATGGCGCTCGACAAGTCGGGCAGGCCCCACATCAGCTATCAGGACTACACGAAGGGTCAGCTCAAGCATGCGGCGTGGAACGGCAGCTCGTGGGTCATCAGCGTTGTGGATACCGGGGCGAACGTCGGCGAGACGAACTCGATCGCGCTTGACGCGGACGGAAACCCGCACATATCTTACTGGCACAAGGAGACGCTCACCCTGAAGTACGCGCGGTGGGAGCCGATCCCCGAGCCGTCGAGCCTCCTCGCGCTGAGCGGTGGACTGGCGGCGCTGGCGGGGATGATCCGGAGGCGGCGCGTGTATCGAAGGGCGTTCTGGCCGGCACGCCCCTGACGTCATGCTGAGCTTGACTCAGCATCCAGGGAAGGGATGGATCCTGAATCGAGTTCAGGATGACGCCGGTATTACATACGACAGACACCGTCAGCCCTGAGTGCTCGGAGCGAAGCGGAGAGTGTATCGAAGGGCGTGGGCGGCAGAACCCCCTCGGCCCGGAGGCCGGTCCCCCTTGACAAGGGGGACAGCGCGGCTGACTGACGATCACCGCTCACCCCGGGAAGTTGCGGACGAGGTAATCGTGGGCTGAGAGCAGGGCCTTCGCCCCGTCGCCCGCGGCGATGACGATCTGCTTCTCCGGCACGCTGGTGACGTCGCCCGCGGCGAACAGGCCCGGGATGTTCGTGGCGCAGGCGCAGTCTATCTCGATCTCGTTCCACTTGTTCAGCTTGAGTGCCGGCGGCAGGAAACCGACGTTCGGGAGCGAGCCGATCTCCACGAAGACGCCGGTGACGGGCAGGACCGACTCCTCGTCGGTGTCGAGGTTGCGGATTCTGATGCCCGTCACGAACTTGTCGCCGAGGATCTCGACGATGCGGGTGCGGAGCATGATCGTCCCGTTCGGCCGGGCGCGGACGCGGTCCTGGAGGGACTCATCCGCGGTGAGGTGGTCGAGCATCTCGACGATCGTCACCTGCCTGGCGTACTTGAAGAGCTGGATCGCGGCGTCGAGGCCGGCGTTGCCGGTGCCGACCACGGCGACGTCCTCCCCGGCGAAGAGCGGGGCGTCGCAGGTGGCGCAGTAGGTCACCCCCCGGCCCTTGAACTCCTCCTCGCCGGCCGCGCCGAGCGGGCGGGACGACCTGCCCGAGGCGACGATGACCGCGCGCGCCTCGTAGGACTCCCCGGACTCGGTCTCGACCGCGAAGGCCCTGCCGTCCACCCTCAGGCTTCGGACGGCCGCCTCGACGACGCGCATCCCGAGGTCTTTCACGTGCGACTCGAACTTCTCGACGAGGTCCATGCCGGAGATCAGCCGGTAGCCGAGGTAGTTCTCGACTTCCGACGCCCACACGGCCTGGCCGCCGATCTGCGGAGAGAGGGCGACGGCGTCCATCTTCTTGCGCGCCGCGTAGATGGCGGCGGTCATTCCGGCGGGGCCTCCGCCTATGATGATCAGGTCGTGCACGGCTGTTTCCACCTCCGCTGAGTTTTACCCATCCCGCGGGCGGCGTAAGCGTCGGATCGAGGCATCAGTGTTTCGTGGTCTGGCGGAAGGCGATGCTGAGCCGCCAGACGGAGTCCCACTCGCTCAGGCTGTAGGCGGAGCGGATCAGGTTGGTGGCCTGCCAGTTGAGCCTCAGGTAGAACCCGGGGGCCATCTGATAGGAGAACCCGATGTCGGAGTCGAGCTTGGTCGAGTCGGCTTCCCCGACCGGCTGGAGCAGCATGGTGTCCGCGGTCAGCGTGAGCTTGTCGCTGAGCGGCCTGCTGCCTCGGAGCGCCGCCACCAGGGCCGGCCGGAACCCGTCGTCGTCATCCCGCACGCGCAGAAGGCCGAGACCGAGGTCTCCCCTCATGTTGGCGTCGAGCCGCCTGCCGACCCCGTAAGATGCGAACTCGTAGCCGGAGTCATTCGGCGAGGAGGAGTAATAGGACCTGTCCCTGGTGCTGACGACGGCGGTGAGCACGCTGAAATCCCTCTCGCTCAGCGCGCGCTCCAGCCGGGAGTCGAGTTTCGTGGTTGATACCGTGTAGTAGCGCGTGGCCTTGGTCTGGGTGCGGCTGTGCGATCCCTTGACGTACCAGGTGCGGCCGTCCTTCTTCTCCTCCATGGCGAGCCTCGCGTATATGTTGTCGGCGTCCTGCGAAGTGAAGCCGCTCACCTGCGCGTCGAGCGTGCGCGTCACCGCGGGGGCCTTCGGCTTCGGGGCGGCTTTCGGCGCGGCTTGTTCGGCGGCGGATACACGGGAGACGGCGGCCAGGGACAAGAGAGCAAGCAGAACGACGACGGCGTGATTGCGGGTCAATAGATCAACCTCCGGGCATTGTTGGACACATGTGTGTTCGCCGCGGGCCGGGCGAAAACCTGCGGCGCGGGAAGTGACCGGTGCCCGGCAGCCGGTATTCAGGATCCATCCCGTGCTGGATGCCGGATCAAGTCCGGCATGACGGCGGGTTGGGCATCGTGTCCGCCCCTCGTCCCTCGGCCCTGCCCTAGAGCTTCGCCCAGGCCTCGTTGAGCACCCGCTTCGCCCCGGCGACCACGATGTCCGAGTCCTCGCCCGCGAGCGGCTTGACCTCGAAGCTGACGATCGGCATCTTCGAGGGGAGCTTCTTCTTGAAGTAGCCGGTGTCCATGAGGGCCTTCAGGAAC
Source organism: Armatimonadota bacterium (assembly GCA_017993055.1). Classification (NCBI taxonomy): domain Bacteria; kingdom Bacillati; phylum Armatimonadota; species Armatimonadota bacterium. Next base: position 58,896 of record JAGONM010000018.1, on the reverse strand, counting down.
AGGACGACCTCGTCCACGTCGTTCTCGCCGTCCGCGCAGCCGAACGCGGGGTGCTGGTCGCCGTATGCCGCGCTTGACTTGTCGGCCAGGACCGCGTTGCCGATGTGCGCGTGCACGAGGTGAGGCGCGGCGGTGGAAACCATCTGCTCGATGGACTCGTTGAGCATTGGCTGGTGGCTCAGATCCACCGTGAGGCCGAAGTTCGGGCACTCGGAGGTGACCTGCTTCGCAAGTTCGACGGCCTCGGCGGTCGGGCCGACGAGGCAGCTCTTGTCTATGTCGTAGTCGAAGGTCTCGAGCGAGACGACGAGGTCGCCCTTCGATCTGGCGTAGCTGCAGATCTGCCTGAGGGAGTCGGCGAGCCGCTCGTAGGCGGCCTGCTTGTCCCCGTCGGCGGGGTACGGGCCGCTCAGGACGGCGAGGATGCACGCGCCGATCTCATACGCCTGGTCAACGGAGTTCCTGCACTGCGCGACGGCCTGCGCGCGGGCGGACGCATCGGCGGCGTTGATGTCGAGCTTCTGGGTGAGGAGAGGCGGCTGTCCGGCGAAGACGACGTCCACGTGGGCGGTCCGGAGCATCTTCGCGGCTTCGGCGCGGACGGCGTCGTCCTTGATCCAGGTGACCTCGACGGCGCCGAAGTAGTCGTCGGTCAGGATCCTCGAGAGCGTCTCGAGGACGGGGCCCTCGCCCTTGATGACCTGCGGATATGCCATGGGGTGAATCAGCCCCGCGTGAAAATACTTTGCGATAGGTTCCTGCATCTCTGATACCTCCTGGGAATGGTACCAGATTATACCGCCGGATGGGCCCTGAATCAAGTTCGGGGCGGCGGGCGGGGGGAGTGGGCGGCGGCAACTGTAGCGGCCGTGTCTCCGTGCCGGCAAGGCCGCCCTTCGATACACTCTCCGCTTCGCTCCGAGCACTCAGGGCTGTCGGTATCCACCATTCGTCAAACTGGCACAAGACCCGCTAGTCCTGAGTGCGCGCTCCCGCGCGTGTATCGAAGGACGGCCGCGCGCTACTCCTCGAAGACCATCTTCTGGACTTCGACGCCCTCGATGGCGTTCAGCTTCGCCTCGCACTGGGCTATCTGTCCCTCGTCGCCGTACATCTCGAGCAGGATCAGCCCGGCGGACGAGCAGACCCCGTCGGCGACGTCGTGAAGGCCGACGCGCGTGCGGATGTTGCAGCCGCACTTGCTCAGGACGGACTGAAACTCCACGGCCTCCTTCATCCTGTTCGAAAGATGGACTCCAAGTACTATTCGCTTGCTCATGTCATTCCTCCATCGGATGTTGCAGAACCAGGCTGTCAACCAGGCCATTATACATCATCCTGACCTGCGGGCAGGACCCCGCCCCAAAGTTTCTCGAAAATTTCACGCTACGTTCATTCATTTTGGCCGTTTTCGCGCCCTTCATATATGAGAGAGAAAATTTCGGCCGTCTGCCGGGAGAGGGGCGAGTACGAGTACGATTGCGAGTACGATTACGAGTACGATTACGAGTAGGAGCAGGAGCATGAGGGAAGGTTGGATCAGGGAGAGAATCCTCGGGAGGTTCGAGCGGAAGGCGCCCGAGATGCGGGAGATCGCGGCGGCGAGGTCGGGCCTTGCGAGCGGCGCGTTCCGGCTGGCGGCATACTCGCCGGACGACCTGGTGAGCCGCAAGGGGTTCGCGGTCTACGACGAGATGCAGAACGACGCGCAGGTGCGCTCGTGCCTGAACACCAAGAAGTTCGCGGTTCTGTCGAAGGGATGGAGCGTCCGTCCGGCATCCGACTCTCCGGAGGACGTCCGGGTCGCCCGGTTCGTCGAGTTCTGCCTGAACGACATGAAGGGCTCGGTAGCGGACATGCTCTTCAAGGTGCTCGACGCGATCGCGAAGGGGTTCTCGGTCTGCGAGATCAACTACAGGCGGATCGAGGGCGGCCCGTTCGGCGGGATGATCGGCCTCGCGAGCGTGAAATCGAAGGACCCGGCGGAGTTCGGGTTCGAGATGGACGAGTTCCTGAACGTGCGGGGGCTGACGCATCTGGCTTCGGGGGCCGGAGTACAACTCCGGCCCCAACACTGTGGAGAGCCCCAGAATCTTGGAGGGTCCCAACACTGTGAAGACTCTGGGGCTGGAGTACAACTCGGGCCGCAACATTGTGGAAAGCCCCAACATCTTGGAGGGTCCCAACATAATAGAGACGTTGGGGCTGGAGTTGCACTCCAGCCCCGCCTGCTCCCCGCGGAGAAGTTCATCGTCTACACGCACATGCCGGTCTACGAGCTTCCGCACGGGCAGTCGGACCTCCGCGCGGCGTACAAGCACTGGTGGAGCAAAGAGGTGATCCTGAAGTTCTGGAACCTCTACCTGGAGAAGTTCGGGATGCCGACCGCGAAGGGCACGTACCGCCGGGGCGTCTCGAAGGACCAGCAGGACGAGCTGCTCCGGGTGCTCGACAAGATCCAGCAGGAGACCGCGCTGGTGGTGCCGGAGGACGTGACGATAGAACTGCTGGAGGCTCAGAGGAGCGGCGATGCGGGGTACGTCGCGGCGATCGAGTTTCACAACAAGCAGATCGCCAAGGCGATCCTCGGCCAGACGCTGACGAGCGACGAAGGCTCGCGGGTCGGGTCGCTCGCGCTGGCGAGGGTGCACATGGACGTGCTGAGGTTCTACCTGGAGCGGCTAGAGCGCGACCTGGAGGAGACGGTGATGCGGGAACAGCTCGTGCGGCGGCTGGTGGAGTTCAACTTCGGCCGGGCCGAATGCCCGCGGTTCGCGCTCGGCAGCCTCGAGGAGAGGGACCTCGGCCTGCTCGGCGGGGTGATCGGGAAGCTGATCGAGGGGAAGGTGGTCGCGCCGGACGAGCCGTGGATCAGGGAGCATCTGGGGATTCCGGCAGCGTGACAGAGGAAAACTCGAAGCACGAAGCACGAAGCACGAAACAAACTACAAATAGTGAGAAAGGGAAATCCCTGAAGGACATCCCTGTTCGCCGTTTTGCTCCTTTCCGTCATTTGGCATTGTTTCGAATTTCGTGCTTCGAATTTCGAATTTGCATCACCGAGAGGAGGGAGACCGATGATTCACTTCGATTTCGAGTGTACGCCTGAGGAGATGCCGGTGGAGAAGTCCGCGCGGATCTTCGAGGCGGGGGAGTATCCCGACAAGGGGATCACGGTGACCGAGGCCGACCTCGACGCGATCGTCGAGGGCTTCGCGGAGTGCCCGGTGAAGGTCGAGCATGCCGACAGCCCGCTCGACCCGCTCGGGACCGTGAAGCGGATCTGGCGCAAGGGAAAGGAGCTGTTCGCCACCCTGGCATTCCCGCAGGACCTGGCGAGCTTCCTGGAGCGGCGGGGGATCAGGCGGCTGAGCGTCGGCCTGCTGAGGGAGCCGCTGAGGCTGGCGGAGGTGTCGCTGGTGCTCAGCCCGAGGGTGGCGGGCGCGGCGATGTTTCGGGACGCGGAACGCAACCGCCGATACACGCAAATGGACGCGGATCAAACCGGACCGGATTTCGATTCCATCTGCGTTCATCGGCGTTCATCTGCGGATGAGTCGGAGGATGGAGAGGAGGTGAAGATGATGAGCGAAGACGAGAAGGATCGGCGAATCGAGGAGTTGAAGTTCGCGCTCCGGTCGAAGGTCGTTGAGGCGCGGCTGGAGCTGCTGAGGTCGCAGGGGAAGATCGTGCCCGCGTCGGAGCCGTTCGCGCGGGACCTGCTGATGCAGGGCGAGCAGGTAGTGAAGTTCGCGGATCGCGAGGCGACGGTGGGCGAGGTGTTCCTGAACTTCATCGAGGCCCAGCCGAAGGTGATCGAGTTCGGGGAACTCACTCCCGGCAGCACCGGCATGGCGGCGCGGATACTGTTGAGCGTGGAGGAGGAGGACGTGCTCTCGAAGCTCGGGGTCAGCCGGGAGCAGGTGGAGAAGTATGCGTAGGGCGCACGTCCGACGCGTCCGACCAGTCAGACCCGATGAAAGATGAGGTGAATCATGACAGCAACAACCACAGACAGAGACACCAGGCGCAGTGACGGCAAGCTGAAGGCGATGAAGATGTCGAACGTCAAGATCCCGAAGGGGGTGCTGGCGTGCATCAACACGAGCGGGCACGTCACCAACGGCGCGGACACGGCGAGCTTCCTCTTCGCCGGGGTCAGCTACGAGACGGCGGACAACTCCGCGGGATCGGCCGGCGCGAGGGAGATCCGCATCGAGAAGACAGGCGAACATACGTTCGCATACAACGGCGGCGACGCGGCCCAGGCGGTCGTCGGCAAGGAGGTCTACATCGTGGACAACCAGACGGTTGACGACGACGCGGGCGCGACGACCAACGACGTCAAGTGCGGGGTGATCGCGGAGATCGTGAGCGCGAGCCAGGTGCGCGTCAGGATAGACGGTTACGCGCGTTAGGAGAGAACGCTGAGAGCACGGAGGGGAAACGGAATACGCGGAACACCATCGGGAAGTCGGGAAGGGGCAGAAGACGACACCCTCCTCGGTTTCTGATGAGAGGCCTCTCCGTGTCCTCCGCTCTTCTCCGCGCTTCCGTGTTCTCTGCATTCAAGAAAGGAGACACAAATGCCAATCGTGAAGTCGGACATTCCCAACATGCTGGAGGCGGGGCTGCGCGCGGTCTTCTTCGACGCATACGAGTCCGCGGTCGGCGACTGGGAGCGCATCGCGACCGTCGTGCCGTCCGGGCAGGACACCGAGAAGTACGCCTGGCTCGGCTCCGTGCCGAAGATGCGCGAGTTCAAGGACGAGCGAGCGCCCACGAGCCTGCTCGAGCACAGCTATTCGATCGTCAACAAGACCTGGGAGTCCTCGATCTCCGTGGACCGCGCGGCGCTTGAGGACGACCAGTACGGCCAGATCAAGCTCCGGGTCCAGAGCCTCGCCGACGAGGCGCGGCGGCATCAGGACGAGCTGGTGTTCGGCCTGCTGAAGGACGGGTTCGCGAGCCTCGCCTACGACGGCCAGTACTTCTTCGACACCGATCACGCCGAGGGCGACTCCGGCACGCAGTCGAACAAGGGCACGACCGCCCTCTCCGCCACCTCGCTGCAGACCGCGATCACGAGCATGTCGAAGTTCAAGGACGACAAGGGGCGGATCATGGGCGTCGTGCCTGACACGCTGGTGGTTCCGCCCGACCTCAGGTGGACCGCGATGGAACTGCTCGAGTCGTGGCTCGCGCCGGACACGGCCGCGAACAAGACCGACAACCGCAGGAACGTGCTGCGCAACTCGCTCGACCTGGTCGTGAGCCCGTATCTCAGCGACGCGAACGACTGGTTCCTGCTCTGCACGAGGCGGGTCATCAAGCCGGTGATCTTCCAGTCGAGGGTGCCGGTTGAGTTCGCCGCGCTGGAGGGCAACTCCGAGAACGGGTTCATGCGCGACCAGTACGTCTACGGCGTGCGCGCCCGGTACAACGTCGGCTACGGGCTCTGGCAGCTCGCGTACGGCAGCGCGGTGGCTTAGGGAGACGCGGGGAGGAGAGACGCGGAGAGGACGGAGGAGGGACGTCATGCCGAACTTGATTCGGCATCCATGGATCCTGAATCAAGTTCAGGATGACGGTCACCAATCACTGGTTACCGGTCACTGGTTACTGGCCACTGGTCACGCGGAGAAGGAGGGTCGGGCTATGTTGACGGCGGCGAACAAGACCACGAGGCAGGCTCAGGAGGTGCTCTGCACCGCTCAGGGCGGCCTGATGACGGCTCAGGAGGAGTGCCGGTGCCACAGGGTCACGGAGACCGGGACGGTGGAGACCGGCGCGTGCAGGCTGGCGGGCGTGCTGCTGGTCTCCGGTATGGAGGCCGCGACCGTGACGGTGGAGTGCGACTCGGACCCGGTGGTGAAGCTGAGGGCTGCCTCGGGCTGGGCGCAGTCGGTGATGCTGCCGATGCCGCTCGGATGCCCTGCGGACCTGGCGGTCACGCTGACGGGGAACGGGGCCGAGGCCTACCTGTACGTGGCGGATGCGGTGTGAGCCGATGGTGGAGGTCGTCCTTCGATACACGCGCCGGAGCGCGCACTCAGGACCGGCGGTTTCGGTTACCGGTCACTGGTTACTGACTACTGGTTGCCGGCTGCCCACTCCGTGAGCCCTGAGTGCTCGGAGCGAAGCGGAGAGTGTATCGAAGGGCGGCCGGCCGGCACTGGGGCGCGGCCGCTACTGGAGGTTGTCGAGTACGAGCACGAGTAGGAGTACGAGTACGAGTATGAGCAGGAGTATGAGAGGAGGATGACATGGCGATTTCGATCAGCCGGGCGGAGGTCAAGCGCAAGTGCATGATCCCGACGTCGGACACGAGCCGCGATTCGGACATAGACGCGCTCATCGGCGAGATGCAGCCGAGCGTCGAGTACACGATATCGGACGATTGCCTGAATGACACGGGCAACACCAGGCTGCAGGCGACCCTGAAGCTCGGCATCCTGGAGATCATCAGCGGGGAGTGCCTGCGGCAGATGGACCGCGAATCCGGGGCGTCGGAGACCCTGTCGGCAGGGGGAATCACCCTCGGCGCGCGCAGGGATTACGGTGCGTCGCTCGCCGCGCAGGGGGCGGAGAGGTTGCGGCCCTACCTGAAGGCATACGCCGCCGACGGCGACGCCGGGATCGGGAGCACCACCACGGGCGTGCAGCTCTGCTTCACGGACGAAAGCATGAGGAGTTGGTAGGAATGAGCGCACTCAAGAGGAGGGCGGACGGTGTGTTCGACCGGGTCGGGGAGCAGTTCCTCATCAACGGGACGACCGCGGCGAAGGGGATCATCATGCTGCTCGACAAGAACCGCATGCACGTGTTCTTCGACGACGTCGAGCAGGACCAGTTCGACCGGCCCGCGCTGATCGTCCTGGCGCCGGCGGACACCCAGGTGGCGGTGAACAACACCGTCACGCGCGACGGGAGGACTTACACGGTCAGCAGGGTGGCGAAACGGCGGTACCGCGATGAAGTGGTGTCGCAGTTCATCCTGCTGACCTAGAGAGGCGGACGATGGCAAACAGGGCTGCTGTAAGGAGCGGATATGCGGGCGCGCGGCTGGCGGTCATCGAGGAGAAGCTCGAGATGATACTGGCGGAGCTGAGCGCGATACGCGCCTTCATCCCGGGCAGTATGGTCGAGCACTCGGAGCGGATCGGCGTCCTGGAGCGCAACATACGCGCGGTCCAGTGGCTGGGGGGCGTGATCGCGGTCGCGTTGATGGGAGCGTTCATCGGGCACGTGCTGGGGAAGTGATTGGTGAGCAGAGGCCAGTGATTAGTGATTAGCGATGAGTGACCGTCATCCTGAACTTGATTCAGGATCTACCGCTCTGCATGGATCCTGAAACGAGTTCAGGATGACGTGTGGTCGGTCAGTATGACGCACAGCGTATCGAAGGACGGCCTTGCGGAAAGGAGAATCATAATGAGCAAGAACGAACTGTGGCAGGTGATACCGTTCATCCTGCCGATCATCTCGTACATCATCGGGAAGCGGAAGAACGCGATCCGAGTGCCGAAACCGATCTCGGCGCTGTTGGAGAACGCGGACGCCGTCGCGGTCGTCGTCCAGGGCATCGAGGCGGCCGAGACGATGAAGGACACGACGAGTGAGCAGAAGCGGGCATACGTCCGGGCGTGGGCGAAGTCGGAACTGCAGACTCTGCTCGGCGGCCGGCTGCCGGAGAGCACGATCAACTTCCTGATCGAGCACGCGCTGGTGCGGCGGAAGGGGCGAGCGGGGGCCGGTGGTGGGTGATTAGTGATTAGTGATGGGTGATGGGTGATTAGTGATGGGTGGGGCGGCGAGAACATGAAGAACGAGAGCGCTTACAGGGGCCTCGATCCGGAGTTTCGGGCGAGTCTGGACGAGTTCGAGCGGCGGTTGGAGGCGGCCGGCATCGGGGTGAAGATGACCTGCGGATACCGGTCCGCCGCCGAGCAGAACCGCCTGTACGCTCAGGGGCGGACCGCGCCCGGGCGGATCGTGACCAACGCGAGGGGCGGTTACTCCTGGCACAACTATGGGCTCGCGGCCGACTACGCGTTCGCGGCCGGCGGGCGGATCACCTGGGACGGGCCCTGGAACGTCTTCGGCAGGATCGCGCGGGAGTGCGGCCTCGAGTGGGGCGGCGGCTGGAAGAAGCTCCCCGACCGCCCGCACGTCCAGTGGCGGAAGGGGCGCACTCTGGCGGAGATGCGGGCGGCAAAGAAGCGATGACGCGGAGAGGAGACATGAAATGCTTACGGCAGCGCACAGAACGACGAAACAGGCGCAGGAGGTTGCGGCTACGTCGAAGGGCGAGCTGGTGACGATACCGGCGGACGCGAAGGCGGCCGCGCTCACCGAAACGGGCACCATCGCCGGCCCGATCCGGCTGATCGGGATGATCGTGATATCCGGCACTGAGTCGGCGCAGATGACCGTCGCCGCCGACGGGAACACGGTGCTGGCATGGAAGACGACGGGGTCGGGCAACATCAGCGGGTTCACGCTCCCCTGCCCGGTCGCCTGCCCGAACGGCATCACTGCCACGAAGAACTTCGGCAGCGGCGGGGTGTTCCTGGTCTACTACATCGAGGGATGAAAAACCGGTATTGGTATTTGGCCCGGGATGTGACATAAAACCTCTGGGAGCGCGCGCCCTTGCCGTCATGCCGGGCCAAAGGCGTCATGCTGAACTCGTTTCACCATCCAGAGGGCGTGGATCCTGAATCAAGTTCAGGGTGACGACGGGCAGCCCCGGTGAGTGAGGCGGGCGGCGAGCCGGATGCTCCCAGGGGAGGTCGAGAACATGGTCCGAAGAGTAACGCTGGTCGTGATAGGATGCCTCGCGGCGGTCCTGCTTGCCGGGACCGAAGCTGCGGGCGCGGTTGACCTGCAGTACAAGTTCAAACCGGGGGAGGTGGTCCGCCACAAGATCGTGGTGGACATGGACGTGGCGCTGGCGATAAGCGCCCCGAACGCGCCTCAGATCCCGCCGATGCACATCAAGGTCGTCGGCTTCGTCAAGCAGAAGACGAACAGGGTGCTGCCCGACGGCAACGCCGAGGTGACGGACACCGTCGAGTCAATGACGATGATGATAGGCGGCGAGACGAGGAAGCTCCCGCTGGAGAAGGTTCCGCCGATCACCGGGATAGTCTCCAGGTTCGGGCCGGCGAACCCGCTCGCGAGCGCGGGCGGGAACGGAAGCGCGCTCTCGACGATGCCGCTCGGCAACTTCGGCATGACGCAGTACATCCTTCTGCCCGGGCAGGCGCTGAACATCGGCGACTACTGGACGGACACCGTCAACCTGCCGCTCGGCGCGAACATCCAGCAGCGCTCGACGCTCGTCTCCGAGAAGGCGGCGCTCGGCCGGTACAGCGTCGCGGTCATCAAGCAGGATCTGAGCGGCGACATTGACGTGCCGTTCTCCCAGCTCGCCGCGCTGGCCGGACAGATGCCCGGGGTCCAGCAGATACCGTTCGACGGCAACCTGAAGGCGCTGGTGGTCGGCGGCATGAACAGCTATTTCTCCGCCGAGAAGGGGCGGGTCATCCGCACCGAGGGGACGCTGGACATGCAGATGGACGCCGACGTGAAGGATGCGAGCGCCTCCGGCAAGGTGGCGGTTCGGGCGCACATGAACTTCTCGGTGAACGTGATGCCGCCGAAGTGAGGAGCCCTGTCACGCTCGAAATTATCATCTGGTGATAATCCAGGCCGGGCGCGACAAGGGCTCGATGGAAAAAAGTCCGGAAGAAATTCGCTAGAAATGCGGTGAATGGCACGATTCTTGCAAGTACATCTACCGGGTGATTACACGAATTTTCTTCTTTCCTTTCGTGGCAATCTTGCCGGTTGGCTACCGGCGCACATTATAAGCCCGGTCGAGCATTCGACCGGGCTTTTTCTTTTCGGGATGCAGTCTACTGATAGCAGCGGGGCGGCCGTCCTTCGATACACGCGCCGGAGCGCGCACTCAGGACTTGCGGTTCTGTTCCGTCAACTGATCGCCGGTCAACCACTCCGTGAGCCCTGAGTGCTCGGAGCGAAGCGGAGAGTGTATCGAAGGGCGCGTGGCGAGGGGTGAAGCTGGAGCCGGAAGTGCCGAACCCCAACATTGAACCTTGAACCCTCCCCAAGAACCCCCTCGGCCCGGAGGCCGGTCCCCCTTGATAAGGGGGACAGCGGAGAGCTGCCCGCGCCGTCGCCTTGGACTCAACTGAGGGTCTGTCTGTAAAAGAGCAGAGGCCGTTGCCGGCGTCGAACGAACCCACAGCGGAGGCCGGTGGAACTCAGGATCAGCTCTCTGGCGGAATGTATCTTGCAGTTCCCCTGCATCCCGTAACCGAATACTGCGTGCAGCCCCAGAATGCTTTCCATTTGTCATTGAGGCGCGGCCTAACAACCCTCATAGGTGAGCCGCATTCGGGACAGGTAGGGGCGAACTTCGTCGTCTGGACTCTTCCCTTATGCCGCTTCGGCGTCGCAGACATGGCAAAACTACTCCATGTGCCCCACGTTGCACTTCTCCTCTCAGCGAGCATATCCCATCTTGCCTGCCATCTGCCCTTGTTTCTGGTAACCCGCAACACTTCCGCCAGATGTGGGCCGGTTTCCTCTGTGAGTTGTTGGGGGCCTTCCGTTGCTTTCTGGCATGTGGGGCACTCGATTCTGATAAGGTTCTTGCGGCGATATAGGAGGAACTTTATCTTGCCTTCCCCACAGCTAGGACAGCGATAGCCGTATATCCTCGTCAGTTCTTGCAGTTCGTCCAACGTGACGAGTTGCAGCCGGCGGAGATGTGCCCGGACATGATGAGTTCCATTGCTTGCTCGGTTACTTCTCTCGTGGGTACAAACAAGAGTGAAATACCCTGTCTTGATACTACCCCATATCCTCTCGTGGCCCTTCTCCGGCTCCAACGCGTGATGGAAGATGCACAGCGAGACGAGGTTGTCCGGGGAATGAGTTCCGCCTTCTGCGACAGGGCGTACATGGTGAACGTGCAATTCGAGCCGAGACGGGCACCCCGTTACTTGGCAGCGATTGGAGTCTCTGCTGATAACAACAGAGCGAAGGTATTCCCAGAATGGCGGATAGCCAGGCCAGTGGTCAAAGACCTTGAGTATCTGTCGATCTCTGTCCGTCAGTTCGGCCGTTGGATCATGGAAGTGTTTCAGCGTTGGCTCGGTCGGCACGGGGTTACTCTGCTCCCATTGTGCTCTCCGGTTTAGCCACTCATTAGTCTTCTTCTTGTTCATGAAGCTCTTTGAATAGCCGACAGTCAATAGTATGGCAGTCAATACCAAGAACGCAGGGTTGGCAAGAACAAGAAGCAGCGATGCCCAGCCACAGACTACGAGCGCGCTGTCTTCCGATTGGAATTCAAACCTTTCGCGAAATCCTTCCCAGGCGAGCCGTCGCGCCTCAGTTGCCATAATGAACTGGCGGCGGAGCGCCTCATATCTCTCTGGGTATGAGATCAGTGCCACCTCTGAAAAGCAGGGCTGGCATAGGAACGACTTGTCACTTAGCAGAATGCCGTGGGTGTACGTCCTCCTACACAGCATGCAGGGGCTATTTGCATTGCTGATGGCACTTTCTTTGTAGGCCTCGTTACGTTCGACAAGCTGCGCCAGATTTACGCGACTCAGGAACTTCGAGGGATTGAACTCGGAATGCCATCTCTCGGCGGCTGTATCCAACAGCTATCACTTCCTTTTGAAACCCTTCGCTATGTTGGACATAGCTTAGCACCTGGGACCCAGTTCAGCATGACGGCCTTGCCCGTCCCGACGCGCCCTCACACTCCGTGGCTGTGGTAGCCGGTCATGAAGTATGTTACGCCGAAGTAGGTGATCAGGACCGCGGCGAACCCGATCACCAGCAGGCGGTTCGACCACTTGCCGCGCCAGCCCTGGACTATCCGCACGTGCAGGTAGGCCGCGTAGACCAGCCAGGTAACCAGCGACCACGTCTCCTTCGGGTCCCAGCTCCAGTACGCTCCCTGCGCCGTCTGCGCCCATATCGCGCCGGTGATGATGCCCAGCGTGAGCAGGGGGAAGCCGAGCGCGACCATCCGGTACGCCAGGACGTCCAGCGAGTCGAGCGAGGGCAGGTGGCGCTGGAGGCCGGTGATCCGCTTGGCCTTCAGCAGCCGCTCCTGCAGCATGTATCCCAGAGCCGCCCCGAAGGCCAGCACGAAGCTCGCGTAGGCCGCCAGACTGCTGACGATGTGCACGGCGCTCCACCGGTTGCCGAGCGCTTCCCGGAGATGCGCGTTGCCCTCCGCCTGAGGCATCAGGAAGACGTAGACGCCGAGCGCGACGAATGCCGCGAGGGAGGCGAACGCCCCGAGCGCGTTGACCTCGGGGCCGCGCCTCGTCGCGAGGTAGATCGCGGTGAGCGCCCACGCGACGAAGGCGAGCGATTCGAGCATCGTGGCGAACGGCAGGCGCTGGTGCTCGACGCCCCGGACGGCCATCGCGAGCGCGAGCAGGATCAGCCCGCCTATCCCCGACCACGCCGCCGCCCGCCCGATGCGCCCGGGCCTGAGCGCAAGGCTCCAGAGGTGCAGGACCGCCGTGGCCCCGAAGACGAACAGCGAGGCCGCGTAGAGCGTCGGGCTATGCATCGGGGCCTCCGTCCTCGGGCGGGCAGATGCCGAAGACCTCGCAGATCGTCTCCAGGCGGCCCGACGGGTCGTCTTCCGCCGCGTACTCCTTGATGCGGATCATCGGCTCGTGGCAGATCCTGTTCACGATCGAGCGCGTCGTCTGGTGGACGGCCTCGATCTCGTCGTCGGAGAGCTTCGGCAGCCTCGCGCGCAGCCTCTCGACCTCGGACTTCCTGATCTCCTCGAACTTGTCCCTCATCGCCGCGATCACCGGCACCGCGTCCAGAGTGCGGAACCATTCCATGGCCTTCCCCACCTCCTCCTCGATGATCCTATCCACTTTCGAAATCTCGGCCCTGCGCTCGCCAGCGTGCCGCTCGACGACTGCCTGGAGGTCGTCAATGTCGTACAGGAAGACGTTGTCGAGGTCCCCTGCCCCTGCCTCCACGTCTCGCGGGACGGCGACGTCTATCAGGAACATCGGCCGCCCGCGCCGGGCCTGCATCGCGGACGAGACCATCGCCCGCGTGACGATCGGCTCCTCCGCGCCCGTCGAGGTGATCACGATGTCCGACCTGCGGAGCGCCTCCGGGAGTTCGTCGAAGGCGACCGCCTGCCCCTCGAACCGCGCCGCGAGGTCCTCGGCCCTCGAGTGAGTCCTGTTCGCCACCAGCACTGAGGTCACTCCGGCGGACGAGAGGTGGGTGGCGGCAAGCTCGCCCATCTTGCCCGCGCCGACGATCAGCACCGTGCGGCCGTTCAGCGGGTCGAAGATCGAGCGCGCGAGCTGGACGGCCGTGTAGCCGACCGAGAACGCCCCGCGCCCGATGTCGGTCTCGGTCCGCGCGCGCTTCCCGACTGCGGCGGCCTGCTGGAAGAGAGGGTTCAGCACCGGGCCGGTCGCCCCCGCGGCGGCGGCGGCAGCGTAGGCGTTTCTCACCTGGCCGAGGACCTGCGCCTCGCCGATGACCATGGAATCGAGCCCGGAGGAGACTCGGAAGAGGTGCTCGATCGCCTTGTGGCCCGCGCGGGAGTAGAGGTAAGGCTCGAATGACGACGAAGGAACGCCGCAGAAATCGGAGATGGCGTCGAGGATGTCATCGTCGGCCAGGTACCCCCTCCCCCTGCCCCCTCCCTCAAGGGGAGGGGGAAAACCGTCCCTCACCCCCTCCCCTTGAGGGAGGGGGCAGGGGGAGGGGGCTCTCTCAGACGTCGTCCAGGCGTATATCTCGGTGCGGTTGCAGGTGGATAGGGCGACGGCCTCTCGGACTCCTTCGCACCGGGCGACTCTCGAAGCGAAGGCTCCGCACTCGGCCTCGGGGACGGCCAGCTTCTCGCGAATCTCCACCGGGGCGGTGGTGTGGTTCAGGCCGATGACGACTAGATGCACTCTCGCGCGGCCTCCAGGGCTTCGTCGAACGACTCTTCGGCGAGGAGTCTCAGGGCCTCGGATCGGAGGATGCGCTCGTACGCGGCGGCGCGCTCCTCCATGGAAGCGTACCTCTCCTTGACCTCGTCCCGGAGCGACCCGAGCAGGTCGGCGAGGCGGCCGTACTCCGGGCCGTAACGCGCCTCCAGTTCCTCGCGGATGGTGCGGGCGAGTGAGGGGCTGCTGCCGGACGTCGAGACGCTGATGACGAGGTCGCCGCGCCGGACGGATGCGGGCACGAAGAAGGTGCAGAGTTCCGGGTCGTCCACGATGTTGACGGGGATGCCCCTCGCCCGGGCGTCTTCGGATATGCGCCGGTTGACCTCGCGGTCGTCGGTCGCGCCGATGACGAGGAACGCGCCGTCGAGGTGCTCCGGGCGGTACTCGGACTCGACGTGCTCGATGCGTCCCTCGGACTTCAGGCCGGCCAGCCTGGGGGTGAGGTCGGGCGAGACGACGCGGACCGACGCGCCGTATTCGAGGAGCGACTCGGTCTTCCGCTCCGCGACGGCGCCTCCGCCGATGACCGCGCAGGTGCGTCCGCTCAGATTCAGGTTGATCGGGTAGTAGGGCATGGGTTGTCGGTGACCGGAAGCGAGCCCGCCAGTCCTGAGTGCGCGCTCCGGCGCGTGTATCGAAGGACGACGCTCCAAGGAGCGTCATGCCGAACTCGATTCGGCATCCATGGATCCTGAATCAAGTTCAGGATGACGGGTCCGTTGGTGAGAGCGCACTCAGTTCGTGTATGTGTGCAGGCTCGGGCCGAGCAGGCCCAGCTTGTCAAGCAGGTTGACCCCGAACAGGGTGAAGATCACCGCCCCGAAGCCGACGACCAAAACGATCGCGGACGTGCGGCCCTTCCATCCCTTCGAGAAGCGCATGTGCAGGTACGACGCGTAGATCAGCCAGGTGATCAGCGCCCAGGTCTCCTTCGGGTCCCACCCCCAATAGGTCCCCCACGCCTTCTGCGCCCAGAGCGCGCCGGTGATGAGGAGGAGGGTCTGCATCAGGAATCCGAAGCTGACCAGGCGGTAGGCCGTCCGATCGAGCGTGTCCGGCGCGGGAAGCCTGCTCGCCCAGAAGGAATCCGACCGAGTCTTCCGCTCGCGTATGAGATACATCAGCGCGAGGCCCGCCGCGATGGCGAACGCGGAATAGGCGAGGACGGCGGTCGCGATGTGCGGCACCCTCCACGCGCTCCGGAGGGCGGGCATCGTCGGGTTCACCTCCGTCGGCAGGCGCACCGCGAGCAGGGAAATGCAGGCTACGAGCGGCACGGCGAACGACCCGTAGACGCGCGTCCTGGTCAGGAACTCGAGCCCGAGGTAGACGAGCACCCCGCCCCACGCGAAAGAGAGCATATACTCGTACATGTTCAGGAACGGGGGACGCTCGGCTGCTACGGTCCTCACGACCAGCGAGCCGGTGTGGAACGCGAAACCGATCAGCAGGACGATCAGCCCCGCCCTGCCGGCCGCCTCACGCTTGCTGAAGAGGTAAGCGGCATACAGAACCGCCGCGGCGGCGTAGATCCAGAATGCGATCTGAAACAGCGTTGAGCCCAGCTCGACCGTCATGCTTTTCTCCGTATGAAGCGCGGCGGCGCGGCATCGCAGTCGTCACCCTGAACTTGATTCAGGGTCCATCCCGTCGCAGATGCTGAATCGAGTTCAGCTTGACGAGTCCGTCGGCACCACGCGACCGCGCACTGCAAGGCTACTGAGTCGCTTTCTTGAACGTGTGCACCCCGCCGTGCATGTGGCAAGTCGCGCAGGTCGCGTCGGCCGCCGCGGTCGGGGCGTGAGTCTTCATATCCTTTATCGTGCCCGCGTGGCACTCCAGGCAGAGGTCGTTCACGGGCTTGCGTATCTGCGCCTTGAGCCCTTCGACCGACTTGTGCGGGTCGTGACAGGTCGTGCAGTTCGTCCCGACCTTGGCGTGCTCGCTCTGAAGGTGCTCGGAGTACTGCTGGTTCGCTCCGGGCGCGGTCGGCTTGGCGTCCACGAAGGTCTTCGTCAGGTCGTCGCCGGGCCTGAAGCCGACGGGGTGAGGCAGCTTGCCGGTCGGGTCCTTGCCGGCGGAGTGGCACTGGCCGCAGATCATCCCCTTCTTCACGGGGTCGAGGTTCTTCGGGTTGACGATCGCCTTCTGGTTTCCGCCCACGTGGTCGCTGCCCGGGCCGTGGCACATCTCGCAGCCGACTCCCTCCGCGAGGAACTTCTTGGTGGCCGGGTCGAAGCCGGTGGTGTGGCAGGCGATGCACTGCGCGGCCCCGTCGGCGGCCTGAGCGGGCTTCCACTTCTTCTCCTTGACGTACCACATGGCGGGGAGCACCTGGAAGTTCGCGTCGAGATAGGCCTGCTTGTTGGTGCCCTTGCCGAGGACCCAGGCGACCTGTTCCTTCTTGAACACCGGATTGGTCGTGAAATCGCCGACGATCGCGCCCTCGACGGACGCCTTCTGCATCGCCTTCGGGTGAGCGGTCTTGTCGAAGCCCGGAACGAAGGCCTTGCCCTTCTCCTCGAGGGTCTGGTGGCACATCTTGCAGAGCATACTGCCCTTGTAGGATGCCTTGTGGACGTCCCAGGCATCCTGGGCGAGCGCGGTCAGCCCGAACACCGCGAGGATCGCGGCGGCAATCGGCCAGACGGCAAACGCTTTTCTGCGCATGAAAGTTACTCCTTGGCGGGACGGTGTTGCGGCCCGATTATAGCATATATCGCGGGCTTTTTGTGCAAGCCGCGAGCGCGCGGGCCTCATCTTGTTGATACGATGCGCGCCGCCCCGTTGTTACCGACCGGCGCCGCCCCGGCCGGCCGCTCCCCGCAAAGAGGGGTTTTGCCGGCGATGGAGAATGTGATCGTGAGGAGCGGCAGGCCTTCGGGCCTGCCCATCAGCGCGCGGAATCACTTGGAGGCAGTCATGAAAGGTCTCACTCGCAGGCAGTTCCTGGGGATGACGGCGGGAGCCACCGCGTCATTCGTCATCAGCAGTCGGTTCAGCCCCGTGCTGGGCGCGAACGACACCATCCGCGTGGCGGTGGTCGGCATCAACGGCAGGGGCGAGTCTCACATCAACAGTCTCCTCGGGCTGGAGGGCGTCGAGATAGCATACCTCGTGGACCCCGACAGCCGGCTGTTCGACCGCAGGAGCAAGAAGATAACCGACGCGGGCAAGCGGGCGCCGACCTGCGTGCAGGATATCCGCAGGGCGCTCGACGACAAGGACCTCGACGCGGTCTCGATCGCTTCGTGCAACCACCAGCACTGCATCCAGACGATATGGGCCTGCCAGGCGGGCAAGGACGTCTACGTCGAGAAGCCGCTCAGCCAGACCGTGCACGAGGGGCGCGTCGCCGTCGAGATCGCCCGCAAGCACGACCGGGTGGTCCAGTACGGCACGGACAAGGGGACCAAGGGCGACCTGATCGCGGCGCTCGCGCGAAGGGGCACGTACGGCAAGCTGCTGGTCTCGCGCGGGCTCTGCTACAAGCGGCGCAAGAGCATCGAGTTCCGAGACGTCAAGCAGCCGCCGGCCGAGCTCGATTTCGACCTCTGGTGCGGCCCCGCGGCGAAGAAGGGCTACCACGAGAACCTCGTCCACTACAACTGGCACTGGTTCTGGGAGTACGGGTGCGGCGACATCGGCAACCAGGGCGCGCACGAGATGCACGCCGCGCTCCACGCGATCCCCGACGCGACTCTCCCGCGCGGAGTCGTGAGCGTCGGCGGGAGGTTCGGCTACGTGGACCAGGGGCAGACGGCCAACACGCAGGTCGCGGTGTTCGACTACGGCGACACTCAACTCATCTTCGAGGTCCGAGGGCTCGAGACCGGCGGGTACTACGGGCAGGGCGTGGGCAACACCTTCCACTTCGAAGAAGGCGTGGTCGCGGGCGACAAGTTCTATCCGAACGGCGGGAAAGAGCCGGAGCCGGTCGTGAAGATCGAGCCGGACAAGACCAGCAGGAGCGCGAGCTTCCCGGAGTTCATAAGCGTGATGCGAAGCCGGGACAAGGCGCTCTTCGACTGGAACATCGAGACCGCGCACTACTCCTCGGCGCTCTGCCACCTGGCGAACATCTCCCAGCGGCTCGGCACGAGGGTGACGTTCGCGGGCATTCCCGATCCGTTCCAGGCGAACGAGTTCGGCAACGAGTCGTTCCGGAGGATGGGCGAGCACCTGAAGGCCAACGGCATCGAGGTGGAGCGTTCGTCGTACCGTCTGGGCCGGGAGCTGAAGTTCGACCCGGCGGCGGAGAGGTTCATCGGCGACGATCAGGCGAACGCGCTGCTCGCACGCGCGCCGAGGCCGCCGTTCGTCATCCCGGACAAGGCGTGACAGCCTTCTTCCGAGGTCCAGAACCGTCAGTCCTGAGTGCGCGCTCCGGCGCGTGTATCGAAGGACGGCCGGGAACTGCCAGCTGTTGTGCGACGAGGCCGCCCTTCGATACAATCCTGTCATTCACCAGGATCACTCAGGGCTGACGGGGATTGTTCCCCGACGCCTGACAGCCAACATCCCTCATCTTTCCGGCAGGATGCCCCATCCCGCGCACTGGATGTCTATCGAGTCGGCGGCGATGATCTTCTCGCCGTTCTCGGAGGCCACCTTGCCATGGACGTAGATGTAGTCGCCGACGTTGGGCTTGGCATCCGAGGTCTTGATGTGGATGCCGACGCGCGAGTCCGGGTGCTCGGCGAGGAGGTATCCCTCCGACTTCTTCGTCACCACCAGATGCCCGAAGTTCGCCGGTTTCCCGTCCTCCTGCTTCCTCGCCCAGACCGCGCCCGGGAGGCCCGCCGTGGAAGTGCGGATGATCGTCTGCCCGCCGACCGCCCAGCCGTTGTCGGCATCGAGGAAGGCGACATCCCAGAGCCCGTTCCAGGACCCGGTGTCCATGTCGGTCCACGTGTCCCCTCCGTCGTTCGTGTGCTGGATGGTGCGGTCACCCCCGGCCGCCCACGCGGTGTCCGCGTTTCTCACGGACAGCGCCACGATCTGGTCGTCGCTGCCCGAGTCCTGCTGGATCCACGTATTCCCGCCGTCCGTGGTCCTGAGCATGGTGCCCTTGACCCCGGAGATCCAGCCGGTGGTCGGGGAGACGAAACAGATTGCGCCAAGGAAGTTCGCGGTACCCGAAGGCTGACGCTTCCACGTCTCGCCGCCGTCCGTCGTCTTCATGATCCGCCCGTTGAGGCCGCAGACCCAGCCGGTGTTCCGGTCGAGGAAGAATATCCCGTGCAGGACGTCCATCGTCCCAAGGTTCAGCCTCTTCCATGTGCTCCCGCCGTCCGTGGTCCTGACGACGGTGCCCTCGTCACCCACGGCCCATCCCGTATCGGCGTCAACGAAGCTCAGGTTGAAGAGACTGACCTTGACGCCGGAGTGCTGCGCCTGCCAGGTCGAGCCTCCGTCACGCGTGACGACGATCGCCCCGCTCCAACCGACCGCCCACGCGGTCTGTTCGTCCAGGAAGCAGACCTTGTTAAGCTGCGCCTTCACGCCCGCGGTCCGGCAGCTCCAGGTCGCGCCTCCGTCCGCGGTGTTCATGATGACCGGCGCGAGGTCGTCGCGCCCGTTGTTCGAGCCGACGGTCCATACTCTCAGCGGATCGAGGGGATATACACCCATCGCAAGGTCGCCCTGGCCCCAGGACTGAGGCTGCCATGACGCCCCGCCGTCCGGCGAGCGGTAGATTACCCCGCGGCCGACCGCCCAGCCGTTCTTCGCGTCGGGAAAGCTGACGGCCTCGAACCACCAGCGCGGGTCGAAAGGCTTCGAGGCCGACCAGGTCTTGCCGCCGTCGGTGGTGTACCGAGGTTGGCCGGTGAGTCCGACGAGACATCCGTGCAGAGCATCGGTGAAACGGAAATCCATGGGCGCATTGTCCCTGCCCGTCTCGCGGGTTGTCCAGGTCCTGCCGCCGTCGGCCGTGGCGTAGACCGCAGCCCGCGAGCCAAGTATCCAGCCCTTGTTAGCATCGAGGAACTGGACCTTCCGGAATCCGCCCTCGCCCTCCAGCCGCGAGACCCGCCACGTCTTCCCGCCGTCGGTCGTCTTGTAGATGCTTCTGTCGTTCTCTACGACCCAGCCGGTGTTCGCGTCAACGAAGAACACGTCGTTGAAGGCTCTAAGGCTTCCGGCCTTCACGGGCACTTCGCAGTCCTGCTTCTGCCACGTCGCGCCGCCGTCGGTGGTCTTCAGGATGGCGCCCTCGCTGCCGGGGTATCCACCGACCGCCCAACCGATATCGCTGCTGACGAAGTGGACGGCGTTGAGGTTGTCTATGCCGCCATCCACTACCTTGCGCCACGTCGCGCCGCCGTCGCTCGTCTTGAAGATGATTCCCGTGCAGTCGAGGCTGAGCAGTCCAGCGCCGACAGCCCAGCCGTGATCCTTGTCGGTGAAATACACGTCGTTCAGGACCTTATGCTCTCTGACCCCCTGCGGCGCCCAGTGCTGCCCGCCGTCGGTCGTCTTGAGGATCGTGCAGTCGCTGCCGACGACCCAGCCGGTGCTGTCGTCGAGGAAGAAAACCCCCCGCCACCACTGGCCGCCGGGCGTAGGCTTGACCCACTCCCAGCCGCCGTCGCCGGTGGAGATGAACGATGAGGCCGATGAGGGATGCTGTCCCACGAGCAGCAACCAGGCCGCGCAGATCATGCCGAGAACCAGAGATGCCTTGATGAGCTTCATTGCGAGTCTTCCTTTCCCTGTCATTTCACCACTTCTCCGGGTCGAAGCCGGGAGGGAGCTTGCTGACCCTGATGGGATTCTTGTCGGGGTCCAGCACGCGCGCCTTGACGTAGTTGCTGCCGTAGAGGTCGCCCTTCCGCGCCTGGATGATGACCAGGCCCTTCGGCATCGAGGCCAGCGCGAACTCTCCCTTCGCATCCGTGACCGCTTCCGGCCCGAAGTCGGTGTATACCCGGAAGCCCGCGACAGGCTTGCCCTTGTCATCCACGACCTTCCCCTTGCGCTCATTGTTAGCGGTGTCAAGGATGACCTCCACGTTGTCTATCCAGTTCCCACTGCCGACGGACGGGCCGCCGGAACCGTAGCCGTAGAATCCCGGAAGGACCGCCCGGAACTGGTACTTGCCGCCTACGTAGACCGCCGGGACGACGTACTCGCCGCTCGCGTCGGTCTTGCCGCATCGTATGTCATCCCAGCCCAAGCCGTAGAACTCCCGAAGCCATATCCCCGCGCCTTCGATCGGCTTGCACCAGACGTCCATGACGGTGACCTTCGGCGAGTGGGCGGGAACGGCCTTGACCGTGATCCCCTTGCCGATAAGCTCGTAGCGGTCTATCTCCCGGACGAAGCCGAGCTTCTTCTCCGCGTGCTCGACGTGCATCACGACCGAACCGGCCGCGCATCCCTTGGGGCCTCACCCGCCGGGCTTCCACTCGAGCTGCGGGACCTCGATGCGGAACTTGCCGTCGGAGCCGGTGACCGCGTGAGTCACCCACGCCCCGCCGATCGTGATCTCCGCGCCCATGAGCGGCCTGCCCTCGGGGTCGGTCACATTCCCGCGGGCGTATTCCTTGTCGCTCGCGATCACCTTGCTGACGGCCTTAGTGGGAGATGGCTTGACGGGTCCGGCCGCTTTGGCGACGGGCTTGACCGGTGGAGGCTCAGGCTTCGGAGGCTGCTCGATGCTCTTGGGAACACTCACGTCGGCCGTCTTCGGCGCCTGCGGCGATGTTCGTCGCCCGCCGTACCGCGCGCCGGCGTAGAAGATGGACACACCGATCGCCAGGACCAGTGCGGAGAGAAGAAGATGTCTTGTTTTCACTGTGCGCCCCCGAGGTTTTCCGATTAGACGGAGAGAAGTCGCTGTTCGTTACACGTCCGGGTGTCAGGCAGGCCCGACCAGCCCTGAGTGCACTTCTCGAACTGGGACCGACAGCCCTGAGTGTCCGCTCCGGCGGATGTATCGAAGGGCGTTCTTGCTGCGGGAGGCCGTCCTTCGATGCACGCTCCGGAGAGCGCACTCAGGACTGGACGGTGCAGCAATCTGCACCGCGGTGGCTGCGCCGTCATGCTGAACGACGCCGTCATGCTGAACTTGGTTCAGCATCCATCCGGGTGGACCCTGAATAGAGTTCAGGGTGACGTGGAGAGATCAGGAAGCCCGCTCCCCCGCCTGTGCGCGGCGGAGGATGTCCCAGAAGGCCCCTCGGAAGCCCGACCGGATCGCGTCCACGAGCACGGTGTTGTCGTTGTAGTTGTAGTTGCCCTCGAGTTCGGCGGGCGAGGCGTGGAGGAAGCGTGAGTCGCCCCCAACGAGGTCATCCACCAGGCCGAAGACCTGCATCCCGACCGCAGGCGAGAGGTAGTAGATCGGCGCGAGGAAGCTCTCGTTGCCCTCGATGATGCCGTGGAGCGTCGGGTTCGACGGTGTGACACCATCACGCCGGACCATCTCCCCGAGCGCGGTGCCGTTGTAGACCCTC
Organism: Armatimonadota bacterium; assembly: GCA_017993055.1. NCBI lineage: Bacteria > Bacillati > Armatimonadota > Armatimonadota bacterium. The sequence continues at coordinate 36,389 of JAGONM010000018.1, read as the reverse complement.
ACGCCGATCGAGACGCCGACCCGGTCCGGCTCGATGCGCTTCATGAGCTCGATCGTGCGCCTGACCGATTCGGGGGTCTCCGCCGGGCCGCCGATGAGCAGGTCGTACATGAAGGTGATCCCGTGCCGATGGCATATCTCGGCCGTCCGGCGCACGTCCTCCGAGGTGAAGTCGCGCCCGAGCGAGCGCAGGACCCTGTCGTCGCCGGAATCCACGCCGAAATCTATCCCCCGGCACCCGGCGCGCACCATCAGGTCGGCGAGTTCGTCGGTGAACGGCTTCGGGCTCGCGTATGTGTACCAGCGGATCAGGTCGCCGAGGCCCGACCGGATGATCTCCCGGCAGACGTCCTCCGCATGGGCGATCGGGATGTTGAACTCGCAGTCGCAGAGGTGGTAGACGTCAATGCCCTGCTCGAGCAGCGCCCCGATCTCGGCGGTGACGTGCGACGGCGGTCGGACTCGGCACGCGCGTCCCTTCCCGGCGGGGTCGGCGCAGAAGATGCACTTCCGGTCGCACCCGCGCCTGGTCTCGATCCCGGCCTGACCGCCCTCGCGGAAGTAGCGCTCGTTGTCGAGCCACTTCCTGCTGTGCGCCGGGAGGTCGGCCAAACTCGTCCACTGCGGGGGATTGCTCCGGACGGCGCCGCCCTCTCGGAAGACCAGCCCGGGAACCTCGGAAAGGTCAGACATGTCGGACAGGTCGGACAGGGCCTTCTCCCCATCGCCCCGGATCGCATAATCCGCGCCGGTGAACTCCAGCACTGCCTCGGGGGCTACCGAGAGCCCCGCTCCTCCGAGCACGACCGGGGCGTCGGTCCGGGACCTGATGCGCTCGACGACCTCCTTGTAGTAGGGCACGAAGAAGTCGCGGCTGGCGAAGTAGCAGTCGTCGGTGTTGCGGATCGTGAGGCCGATGAGATCCGGCTGGTAGCCCGCGAAAAAGGAGTCCACATCCGCGCCCCAGTCCGGGGAGAAGCAGAGGTCGAGGATCGAGACCTCATGCCCGGCGGCATCGAGCGCATCGGCGATGTAGTCGAGCGCGATCGGCGCGACCGCCGGCTTCATCCGGTTCGGGTTGATGAGAGATACCCTGGACACCAGACACCTCCCGTCGGACCAGTCTGACTCGTCCGATCCGTCAGACCGCGCGACCTACCGCCGATGCCACGCGCCCGATCTGCTCCATCAGCGCGGCGAACCTGTCTGGCGTGAGGCTCTGCGGCCCGTCGCTCATCGCGTGGATCGGGTCGGGGTGCACCTCGATGATCAGTCCGTCCGCGCCGCCCGCCACCGCCGCCTTCGCGATCGGGCCGACGTAATGCCAGTCGCCGGTCGCGTGGCTCGGATCGAGGATCACCGGGAGATGCGTCCAGTGCTTGAGCACCGGGATCGCGTTGATGTCGGTCGTGTTCCGGCAGGAGTCCTCGAAGGTCGTGATGCCCCGCTCGCAGAGGATGACGTTCGGGTTGCCCTCGGACATGATGTACTCGGCGGACATGAGGAGGTCCTTGAGCTTCGCGCCGAGCCCCCTCTTGAGCAGGATCGGCTTCTCGAGCGTGCCGACCAGCTTGAGCAGCGAGTAGTTCTGCATGTTCCGCGTGCCGATCTGCAGGCAGTCGGCGTACCGTGCGACGAGGTCCACCTCGTGCGTGTCCATGACCTCTGTCACGACCGGGAGGCCGGTCTCCTCGCGCGCCTTCGCCATATACCGCAGGCCCTCCTCGCCGAGGCCCTGGAACGCGTACGGCGAGGTCCGAGGCTTGAACGCGCCCCCGCGGAGGAACTTCGCGCCCGCGGCCTTGACCGCCCGCGCGATCTCGAGCGTCTGTTCCTCGGTCTCGATGCTGCACGGCCCCGCGGCGACGACGACCTCGTTCCCGCCGACCTTCACCCCGGCGACCTCGATCACGGAGTCGGCGGGATGGTATTCGCGCGAGGCGAGCTTCCAGAGGTGCGATATCAGTTCGACGCGCCCGACGCCGGGGAACGCGCTGAAATGCTCGACCAGGTCGCCCTTCCGCGCGTCTATCGCGCCCAGCACGGCGATGACCTTCCGCTCGACGCCAGGGTTGATGAACGGCTTGCACCCGATCCGTTGGATCTCGCTCTCGATCTCACGGACCTGTTCCGGCGTCGCCTCGGTTCGCATGATGATGATCATGGCGTGTTCCCCTCACAAAGCGTTGCGCCATTATAGCAGATCGGGAGGGTTCCGGGTTCAACGCTGTTCGTGCCGGAGTACAACTCCAGCCCGAAAGAGGAGGTGCGTGACCGACGCGGAGGAACTCCGCCGGCCCGCGCGTAACCCTACCTTGCTGTAGGGGCGAGACATCGGCCTCCGGGACTGCGGACATGTCGGATGCCGGCAGCCGATGGTTCGCCCCCCAACGAGGAGGCACAACCCATGACCAGCCGAGAACGCGCCAAGCGGTGCATCGAGTTCGAGAACCCGGACCGGTGCCCGATGTCCCTTCCCGCCCCGCACCCCAACGACTTCTGCAGCGCGGGGATCTCCGCCGACCCGGAGTGGAAGCCCTGGCGCACCTGGGAGTTCGAGGACTGCAAGCAGTGGGAGGACGAGTGGCACAACGTCTGGAAGTGTCTTCCCAATACGTCGCGCGGCGAGGTCATCGAGGGCGTCATCAAGGACTGGTCGGAGGTCGAGGCGTATCAGATGCCGCGCATGGACCTCCCCCTGCGGTACGACGCGGCTCGGGCGAAGTTCGCCGAGAACCCGGAGATGTACCACCTCGGAAGCCTGCCCGGGTTCCCGTTCGCCATCATGCGGTACATGCGCCGGGTCGAGGAGTTCCTCGCCGACGTGCTGCTCTACCCCGACGAGGTGAACGCCCTCCAGCGGGACGTGGTGGACCTCCTGAAGCGGTGCCTCGATCAGTGGGCGACGACCGACTGCGACGGCGTGATATTCGCGGAGGACTGGGGCACTCAGGAGCGGCTGCTCGTCTCGCCTGCGCTCTGGCACGAGATGTTCGAGTGGGGCTTCCGCGAGATCGTCGGGCACGCGCGGAGCCTGAACATCGCGGTCTGGATGCACTCCTGCGGCTACATCAAGGATATCATCCCGGCGCTGGCGGACATGGGGATGAAGGTCCTCCAGCTCGATCAGCCGACGCTCTCCGACCTCGATTTCCTCGCCGAGACCTGCCACGGCCGGACCGCGATCTGGGCGCCGGTGGACATCCAGCGCGACCTGCCGACGGGTGACGAGCAGTACATCCGCGCCCGCGCCCGCGAGCTGATAGACAAGCTCGGGAGCAGGGGCGGAGGGTTCATCTGCGGCTACTACGGCGACCCCCGCTCCCTCGGCATAGACCCCGCCTGGCAGATGTGGGCGGTGGACGAGTTCGCGCGGTACGGCTGATTCCGGCAGTCCTCCCTCTCCGTCTAGGGGAGAGGGCCGGGGTGAGAGTCGGGCTCGGCACAACCCCTCGGCCGCCGGCCCGTCAGTTCTGAGCGGCGGAGCGTATCGGGCGACGGCTCCTTGCAGGGAGAACGCCCTTCGATACACGCGGCGGAGCGCGCACTCAGGGCTTTCGGTCTCTGTGCGCGGCGCCCGTCCTCCGCGAGTCCTTCTGCGCCTACCCGATCTCCGCGCGGGCGCCCGGGCGCAGGGGGTTCATGCGGGCGGCGAGCGAGAAGAGGAACGGGTAGTCGCTCCTGAGGTGGATCATGTACTCCAGCCACTGGGTGATCAGCGCGGTGTAAGCCCGCTCCGCGTCCGCGCAGAGGTGCGCCAGGTCCGCATCCGGGCATGCTTCCACGTCCTCCCGGTAGCTCAGCTCATCCTCGAGGTGGAAGACCGCCCACAGCAGATCGGTGAACGACTCGTGCTCGAGAAGCATCGGGTTCTCCAGCAGCCTGACCATGAACTCCCGCTTCTCCGCCAGGTGCGCCTGAAGGTCGAGAAACTGCGCGCGGGTCGCGGCGACGGCGAACTTTCGACCGTGCGTCCACTCGATCGCCTTGCGTATCCGCGCATCTCCCCAGCTCGGCGCGACCCCGGCGTTCTCGCCGATCGCGTCCCGATCCGAAGTCATGCCCCCCATCAGTTCCAGAAGCCGGTGCCCGACCTCGCTGTAGAACGCGCCGATCACCATGTTCATCTTGTACCGCCGCTCCCTGGCCTCGCGGGCCGAGAGCATGCGATCTATGACTATGGTGACGAGAAGCACCTCGATCGGCAGGAACGCGATGTCCCCTATCAGGTACAGGAAAATGTGGTGCGAGTCGCGGAACACGGCGTAGTGGATGCCGTACCCGACCGCAGAGGCGGCTATGAGCAGTATGGCTATGACGCGAGTTCGCATGGGACTGAGTGGCCGGTGACCGGTAATCAGTCTCACCGGTCACCGGTAACTCCTCTCCTACTCCGGCAGCGCCCGGCCCTTCGTCTCGGGCACGAACCAGATCAGGATCAGGCCGATCAGGTAGATGAACGCCATCGTGCTGCCGGCGCGCTCGAACGATCCGCCGAACAGCTTCGGTAGCTGGCCGAATCCCATCAGGATCGCCGCCGCCGCCACGACGCGCCCGATGTTGAACGAGATCCCCTCGCCGGTCGAGCGGATGCGCGTCGGGAACAGCTCAGGCAGATAGAGAGGCAGCCACCCGAAGAAGCTGGTCGTGAAGACCCCGGCGACCGCCGCGAAGACCAGCAGCCTCATGCCGTACCCGTCCGAGAACTGGAACACGAGGATCGCCGATACGAGGCTGGTGACGCAGAAGATCGCGTAGGACCACCGCCGCCCGAACCAGTCCGCCGCCGGACCTCCGAGGAACGACCCCGCGATCTGCCCGAACGCCATCCACATTGCCGCGACCGCGCGCTCGTGGGTCGCCGCGCCGCCGACCAGCGTGTTCACCCACGTCGGGATGAGCTGGAAGACGCCCCACGTGCCGATCACGGCCACCGATGACAGCAGGCACGCCATGATGGTGTTCCGGCGCAGAGCGGGCTCGAAAAGCTGCTTGAGGTCGGGCCGCTCTCCCCGTTCCTTCGCCTTGACCCACTTCTCCGGCTCCTTCACCAGGAACCGGATCGGGATGGAGAGCAGAGCCGGGACGAGCCCTATGCAGAAGATGAGCCGCCAGCCGAGGAAGCCGAAGTTGAGATTGACGAGCGAGCTGATCAGGAACCCGACGTTCGCCGAACTGCCCAGCAGTCCCGCCAGGACCGGGCGCTTCGCGTTCGGCCACGACTCCATCACCAGCGCGACCCCCAGGCCCCACTCGCCGCCGAGGCCCATCGCGCCGACGAACCGGAATATGCCGAGCTGCCACGGGGTCTGCGAGAGCGCGCTCAGGCCGGTGAAGACCGAGTAGAGCAGGACGGTGATGATCATCGTCTTGACCCGGCCGATCTTGTCGCCGAGCCGCCCGAAGATGAACCCTCCGGCCGACGCGCCGAGCAGAAAGAGGGCGAACATGTAGCCCGCGTACTGGGTGATGACCCCCTTGTCGGTCGTGTTCAGGAGTTCCTTCAGCGCCGGGTGCGCCAGCACGGAGTATATGCCCATCTCCATGCCGTCGAACATCCATCCCAGCCAGGCGACGATCAGGATCAGCCAGAGCGTGCCCCTGCGCTCCGGTCTCGCAGCCGTAATCTCGCTCATCCGCTCCTCGATTCCGGGCGGGCGCCCAGGTGATGCAAACCGACAGCTATGGTAAACCTTGAGGCGGTCCGTGTCAACCGAGGGGCCGGCGGCAAAAAGAAAGCCTCCCGGCTCTGGGCCGGAAGGCAATTGGGAAGGAGAAAAGATGTTGCTTTCCGAGTTGATATACTGCAGGAATCGTGCCAAAAGCGCGCTTGGGGCGAAAATACTCGGGGCCCGCGCACAAAAAAAGAACCCGCGGGTGATGCCCACGGGTCTTAGTAAGGAAGGAGAAAAAGATGTTGCTTTTCCAGGTAGGATTGCCTGCAAGATTCGTGCCAATCCGCGCGATAGGGTCAAATATGTTCGATATTTCATCCGTTGGACACTAGATGTTCACGAAATGCCATGGCTGTACGCACGATTCCCGGCCGCCGCCGGACAAAAAGAAAACCCGCGGGTGATGCCCGCGGGCCTAGTAAGGAAGGAGAAAAAGATGTTGCTTTTCCAAGTAAGAGTACCTGCAAGATTCGTGCCAATTCGCGTGTTTGCGCGAAAAAACCTGGAAATACTGCGAGGATGGGGGCGCAAAGAAGGCCCGGCTTGAATCAAGCCGGGCCGAGTGCCTTGTCTGTGATTCGACCTGCCGCCTACGGCGCGGCGGGAGACTCCGGCACGATCAGCGCGAGGTCGCCGCGATAGACCTGCAGCCAGTATCCGTGCCAGGGGAGCAGGGTGTCGGTGGACCCCCAACACTCCGGTATGCCGACATCCATGAGGCCCTGGGTCTCGGCGTCCCACCAGTAGCTCGCGCAGTCTATCCAACCCTCGGTGAGGATCGCGTCGCCCATGCCGACGATGCGGTCGCCCGCGTGGACCTTCACGTCCGCGAGGTGCGTGGGATGGTCCTTTGGATGGCCTATCAGCGCCCACCCGGCGCGGCATACCCCGATCCACTGGTCGAGCGCGCTGTTCCTGCCGGAGTAGCTGACCGGCCGGTCCTCGTCGAGGTTCAGCCAGTAGCCGTCGCCGAGAAGCAGTCCGCCGAACGCGCCGGGCCCCTCCCATTCGCTCCATGAGTCGTACGCGTACAGGCCGCCGGTGCAGCTCTCCCATCGGTACAGGCGCGAGTCCAGGTTGTCCGGGGTCTGATTCGGGCTGAGCACAATGTAAGGGGCCCACGGCTTGGCGCTCCACTCGCCGCCGTCGCCCGAACCGGCCGGAGCGGCGGGCAGGCCGATCAGGTTCCATCCCTCACCGAGAGAAGTGCTGATCGCGTCGAACGAGGTCACCTTTGAGGCCGATGTCGGTATGATCGTCGGGGCGACCTTTCCGGCGGCGATGGTCGCGTCGGCGCTTACGACGCCGGTGACCTCGACCCAGTCCTTCAAGATCGAGGCGGCGTCTATGCCGGCAGGCGGGGCGGCCTCGACCCTCACTCCGAGGAACCCGCGCGCGTTGGAGTCGCTCACCGGCGCGTCGGTCCTGTTCGCGCCGTCCCACAGGTAGTAGTACTCGCCGGCAACGGGATCGATGCCGGTCACCAGGCCCTGAACCCGCACCAGGAGGCCGACGTTCAGCGCACCCCGACCGTTCGTGACTCCCGGGTCAGCGAGGCACGGCCCGCCGCCGATCTCCCTCGTGCGAAGATCGAAGGGCTCGGGCAGGAAGTTGCCGGTGCTGGCGGTGACAATCGCTTCGGTGGGCTGGATGACACGCTCGCCGTCGATCAGGGCGATGGTGCCGTACACGTATACGCAGTCACTGACAGCCACGTATGACGGATTGACCATGACCCGCACGCCCGCATGCCTGTCCGTAGATTCGATCCAGAGGGAGTTGCCGATCTTTGCGGTCACAACACCCAGGGTCCGCACAGATGTGCCGATGTCGGCTGACCTCACGGCACTCAGATCCTCCACGGGGCCGCCGCAGTCACCCGTCATTGTGAAGTCGCTCGCGTCCCTCAGGCGGATACAGCCTTTATCGTACCTGTTGGTGCGGCCGGCAGCCCCACGGATCTGGTAGACGCAGTTGACCATCGGCCACCACCCCTGCATGTTGAGGGTATCCTGAGTCTGTATGGCGATCTCGCAGGTGTTGCCCTGTGCGTCGGCCACCAATGCGAACGGTACGGTATCCCCGAACGGAGGGTTGTCGTTGCCGGACGGATAGGTCGCGACCACCCTGCCGGTGATCTGGACGTACTGCCCCCAGTAATCGGAGAAGCCGGTGGTCGCGGGGTGTCCGATGTCCGCCACGGTCCCGGTGACCGGAGTTGACGGCAGGCCCCCCAGACTGCCCCTGTTCAGATATGTCCGCGCGAAGGTCCCGGCCGCAAGACCGGCTTCGAGGTCGCTGTTGCCGACGAGGACCCTGCGCTCGTGGCCTGCCGGAATGTCCAGTAGACCGGTGATCATGATCGTCTCACCCTGAGAGGGATACTTGCCGATGTAGGTCGAGTTGCCCAGCCAATCCTCGCCGGTAGGGCAGTCCCACTGCGGCAGGAAGCTCTCGGTCGGCTTGGTGACCAGGCACAGCATCCCGTTCGACGGATCGTTCGGATCGCAGACATACCACTGGTTGCGCAATACCATGGTATCAGTGCGGGGCGCCAGTCCAAACTGCGCGATCTGACCGAAGCAGTCGTATCCCACCGGCTGGGCGAAGCAGACGCCTTCCATGTTCACCTTCGTGCCGTTTGCCGTGGCTCGAGCTTCGGCGACGGTCAGCGGCCTCAGGTAGAGATCGAGCGTGCCGCCGCCGTAGGGAGCGGTGACGTTGATCGGCGCCTGGCTGCCAAAACCGGTCTTCTGAGCGGTCACCCCGAAGCTCCCTGCGCTGATCTCGATGGAGGCGCTGCCGCTCGCATTGGATGGCGTGGAGTAGTAGGTGAACGGCCCCGTGGCGCGGTGATCGGTCGTCCCCGGAATCCCGCCGCCGACCGCCCGAACCTGAGCGTCCTGGACGTACCACCCGGCCACGCGCGTGTGCCCGATGCGGGCGTTGACGGCATGTCCGGTAACCTGCGCCTGGACTTCCTCGTAGTCGGAACTGCAGCAACCACTGGAATCGCACGCCGTCACTGTAAGATAGTGAGGGGGCTGCCCGTAGCTCGTGGTGCAGCGCGCTCCCACCTTGGCCTTGATCCCGGAGAAGGTGGCGATCGCAGTCCTGCCGGTCGGATCGCTCGGGTCCTGGGTGATGACGGCATACTTGATACCGTAACCGAGGGGCGTCAGATCAAGGGTGACGCTGGTGATATCCCCCCATCCGCTCAGGTCTATCACCTTGACGGATACGGACGCGCTGTCCGTGTTGTCGGCGATCAGCGTGTTGTCCGGCGTCCACACCGCGCTGCCCGGAACTACCATCGGACAGCCGTCGGACGACGGCCCTGTGAACGGGGTCAGAAGCTTCTGGGCCGTGCTGTTTCCCGGTTCCGCGAAGAGTCCCCAGTATCTCTGCGCCCAGGTCGGCGAGGACTTGCCGAAGGTGACGGCGGGATTCCCCACGGCGTCAGCGGAGACCATGAGGCCGTACGCGACGATGTTGTAGGGATCGCCGGTTACCGAGCACGTATCGAGGTTCACCTTGTAGATCGCTCTGGAAGACTCGTCCGGGGTGGTTGCCGGATTATCATTCGCGTAGTAAGTCATCCGGGTCGTCCACAGGTAGTCGCTGCCGGCGGCGTCAACAAAGTCCACGTCTATGCACGCGCCGATCTCGCTGCCGCAGGTGAAGCTCATATCCCTGACGTAGATGCCGTCGCTCTCAGGATCGTTCCATCTGGTCAGGCCGACGCTCGGCCCCTGGTTGCACGCCTGATAGATCGTCCGCAGGTCAGGCGAGACCCACATGCCGTAGGCGTCCCAGCCGTCTCCGCCGCCGGTGTTGTACGGGGTCGTGATCGGCAGTGTCCACGTCAGGTGGTCCGGCTCGACGATGACCTTCTTGATCCCGGTCGAGGAACCGGACATGAAGATGTGGGTCCTGCCGTCGGGAGTCGTGCGGGCAAAGATCGCGCGCATATTGGTGACCGTCGGCGATGTTGACGCCAGGTTGCCGTCCGGGCTGAAGCAGTGGATGATCATGTTCGACCGGTCTGACACGTAGACCCAGCCGTCGTCCGCGACCGCCAGGTCCCAGGGCGCGCTAGCGCCCCACGCTATCCCGGCGTCGTTGAACTTGCCTAGGTAGTTCCCCGCCGGGCCGTACATGTAGATATCCTTCTGGGTCTTGTGGCTGACGTACATCCGGCCGTAGTACGCGCTGTTCGGGTTCTTGTTGATGCCGACCCCGTAGAAGCCCTCCACGTCGGGGACGGACGGCCACGGCATCGGAGCGTACTCCGTGTCCCAGTCGCTGTTCAGGTAGAGGCCGCTGATCGGGCCCCACTGAGGCTGATCGGCCGTAGCGGTGATCCGGGGAACGTAGTAACCGTAAGGCGCAGTCCCGCCGCCGTCCACGTCGCCAAGCCAGATGTATCTGTGGAAACCCTTGGACTGGCCGGACCATGTTATGGTCCTGACTGCGGAGCCCGCAGGGGTGCCGTCCCAGGTGCACGGCAGGATCTCGACAGTCACGTCCGCCGTGCAGTTCAGCGTGTAGTCAATGAACGTGGGCACGAACAGCGAGGCGCTCGCGTCGTAGATCTCGACCGCGGAATAGGCGCTGCCGACAAGTAGAAATGAAAGTAGTGCGAGGTGGAGCAGGAGCTTGCGGTACTGCATGATACCTACCTCCTTGCTTTGTTCCGGCGCAGGGGGACGTCGGCATGCGCTGAACCGGCCGTTCGCCGTACGATCCGTACACCCTCTATTATATCACACCTATCGGCGATTGCGGCCTCCTGATTCGAGGGGGAGCTGCGGAGGAGAAGGAGTATGAGTGTGAGTAGGAGTAAGAGTCAATAATGAGCGCCGAACTGAGGAGCAGGAACATGACCGAGAAGCATATCACCCGCAGGGAGTTCATCACCCGTGCCGCCGCCGCCGGGGCCGCCGCCGCTCTGCCTCTGTGGGGCGGGTCGCTCGAGGCCGCGCCAGCGAAGCGCCCGAACCTGATCTTCATCCTGACCGACGACCACCGCTACGACGCGATGGGCTTCATGGGGCGCACACCGTTCCTCGAGACGCCGAACATGGACCGCCTGGCGCGCGAGGGAGCGACTCTCACGAACGCCTTCGTCACGACCGCGCTCTGTTCGCCGAGCCGCGCGTCGTTCCTGACGGGCGCATATGCACACCGGCACGGCGTCGTGAACAATGAGGCGAACGATCCCGACCCCGCCTTCGAGACGTTCCCCCAGGCGCTCCGGACGGCCGGGTACGAGACCGCCTACGTCGGCAAGTGGCACATGGAGCGGAAGTCCGACCCCCGCCCCGGCTTCGACTACTGGCTGAGTTTCATGGGACAGGGCGTATACGTCAATCCGATGCTGAACGAGGACGGCCGCGAGTTTCAGGCCGAGGGATACATGACCGACCTGCTCACCGACTACGCGGTGAAATGGCTGGAGAAGGAACGCGACAAGCCGTTCTGTCTGATCCTCGCGCACAAGGCCGTCCACGAGCCGTTCACCCCCGCCGAACGCCACAAGGACGCCTTCCCGCTCGCGGAGGTGCCGGAGCCCGAGAGCTTCCGGGACGACTACCGCGGCAAGCCGGAGTGGCAGAGGCGCCTGCTCGCCCACGGCGGCGGCCGGAAGGACAAGTGGATCGCGTCGAAGGACAAGCCGGTCCCGGAGACCCTCGAGCCGACGAAGTGGGCCGGGAACGAGCCGAGGAGGCTCGACTACTACCGCGCGCTCCTCGCCGTGGACGACAGCGTCGGCAGGGTGCTGGAAACGCTGGAGGAGAAGGGCATCCTCGACGACACGGTGGTCGCCTTCGCGGGCGACAACGGCTTCTTCCAAGGCGAGCATCGGAAGGGCGACAAGCGGCTCATGTACGAGGAGTCAATCCGCATACCGTGGCTGATCCGCTACCCGAAGCTCATCAAGCCGGGCACGAAGATCGAGCAGATGACGCTGAACATTGACCTCGGCCCGACGTTCCTCGACCTCGCCGGAGCGAAGGCGCCCTCCACCATGCAGGGCCGCTCGATGGCGCCGCTCTTCGACGGGAAGCGGCATCCCTGGCGGAAGTCGTTCCTCTACGAGTATTTCCGCGAGGACTTCCAGGCGGGCATACCGACGATGCTCGGCGTGCGGACGGAAGACATGAAGTATGTCTCCTACCCGGACATCGAGGACATCGAGGAGCTATACGACCTGAAGGCCGACCGGTTCGAGATGGACAACCTCTCGCAGAACCCGCGCCGCGCCTCGGACGTCAGGCGGATGAGGGTCGAGCTCTCGAAGCTGAAGATGCGGACGGGCTATCCGCGCGGATCGCATCCCGGCGCGCCTCAGGTGGATTGAGGCGTTCTGGGTGACGCCTTGAATTCCTCACCCCGGGAAAGTATAATGTCCCCAGTAAACGTGGAGGAACCCGCGTGCGCGCTGAGATCATCTCCGTGGGGACGGAGCTTCTGCTCGGCCAGATCGTGGATACGAACGCCGCGTACCTGAGCCGGATGCTCTCCTCAGTCGGGATTGACATATACTACCGCTCCACCGTGGGCGACAACGCCCCCCGGCTCGCCGACATCCTGAAGACCGCGCTGTCCAGATCGGACGTCGTGATCACCATCGGCGGGCTCGGGCCGACCGAGGACGACCTCACCAAGGAGACGATAGCCGACGCGCTTGGCGACGAGATGGTCATGGACCCCGAGTCCGAGGCCCGGATTCGCGGCTTCTTCGAGAAACGGGGCCTGCCGATCGCCGAGAGCAACCTGAAGCAGGCGCTCCGCCCGAAGCGCGGCGAAGTCCTGCCGAACGACGTCGGCACCGCCCCAGGGGCGCTCTTCGAGAAGGACGGGAAGATCGTCATGGCGCTTCCCGGTCCGCCCGGGGAGTTCATCCCGATGGTGGACAGCTACGTCGCCCCGATCCTCGGCGAGCGCGCCGCCTCCACGTCCGGACGATCGGTCATCAAGTCGAGGGTCCTGCGCGTCTGCGGGATCGGCGAATCCGCCGCCGAGCAGAAAGTGAAGGACCTGCTGGCAGGTTCCAACCCGAGCCTCGCGCCCTACGCGAAGGGCGGCGAGGTGCACTTCCGGGTGACCGCCAAGGCGTCCGACGATGATGAGGCCGAACGTTTGATCGCCGGGCTCGAATCCGAGGTGCGGGAGCGGCTCGGCGAGTTCGTCTACGGCGTTGACGACGAGACCCTCGAAACCGTGGTCGTGCGGATGCTCGTCGAGCGGAAGCTGACCCTCGGGCTTGCGGAATCCTGCACGGGCGGGCTGGTGGCGCATCGGGTCACGAACGTGCCCGGCAGCTCGGCGGCGTTCCTCGGCGGGATCGTGGCGTATTCGAACGAGGCGAAGATGAACTTCCTCGGCGTGCCGGAGGAGACGCTCCGGGCGCGCGGCGCGGTCAGCCCCGAGACGGCTGAGGCGATGGCGGTCGGCGCGGCGCGGGAGTTCGGGTCCGACGTCGCGCTCGGGGTCACGGGCATCGCGGGGCCGGACGGCGGGACCGAGGAGAAGCCGGTCGGCCTGGTCTACATCGGGCTGAAGACGCCCGCGGGAGTCGAGGTCGCGAAGAACATCTTCGGCGGGAGCCGGGAGGACGTCAGGATGCGCGCGTCTCAGGCGGCGCTGAACATGCTGAGGATGTGGCTGATTGGAGTCTGACGGTCGGCACACCCCTCCTTGTCAAGGAGGGGTTAGGGGAGGTTCAGGGAGACCGTCCTTCGATACACGCGCCGGAGCGCGCACTCAGGACTAGCGGGTTTGTCCCGGATGCCGGATACCGGATGCCGTGAGCCCTGAGTGCTCGGAGCGAAGCGAAGAGTGTATCGAAGGGCGCCGGGGAGCAGGACCCCCTCGGCCGGGAGGCCGGTCCCCCTTGGCAAGGGGGACAGCGGAGGCGACAAGTCCGACCATGGAAAAGATTCGCACATTCATCGCCGTGAAGCTGCCGGGCGAAGTCCGGCGGCGGCTGGCGGAGATAGAGAAACGCTTGATGGAGTCCGGCGCGGACGTGAAGTGGGTGCCGGAGGAGAACTTCCACATCACCCTGAAGTTCCTGGGCGGCGTGGAGCAGGCGAAGATGTCCGGAGTCCGCGAGGCGGTCGAGCGCGCGGCGTCCGGCGTCCGGCCGTTCGACCTCGGGTTCGCCGGGGTCGGATCATTCGGCAGGCCGACGAGGGTCGTCTGGGTCGGGATCGAGTCCGGCCGTGACGAGCTGAGATCACTTGCGGCGCTGGTGGACGGCGAGCTCGCGGGCGTCGGCTTTCCGAGGGAGGACCGGCCTTTCGGCGCGCACGTCACGCTCGGGCGGGTGCGGTCTCCCAGGGGCGCCGAGAGTCTGCGGGAGCGCATCGAGGAACTGAAGAACGAGCGGGCCGGGTCGGCACCGGTAGACGGGGTTTCCGTGATGAGAAGCGAGCTTCGTCCCGGCGGGCCGGTGTATACCGCGCTCGCGGATGTCAGGTTCTAGTTGGTTCGGGAGTTGTACTCCCGAACCCGAGACGCCGGCGGAGTTGAACTCCGCATCTAGTCTCTCGCGGGATGGAGTACAACTCCATCCCGAACAGGTAGACCTCTGATTTCGAACATCGCACGAAGAGAGGAGAAGAGGGTTGGACAAGGACGGCGGCAACGGCAAGGAAAAACAGCAGGCCCTGGAACTCGCCCTCGGCCGCATAGAAAAGCAGTTCGGCAAGGGATCGGTGATGCGCCTCGGGGAGGCCACCAAGCTGAATGTTGACGTGATACCGACGGGATCGCTCGCGCTCGACCTCGCGCTCGGGGTCGGCGGCGTCCCCAGGGGCCGGATCACCGAGATCTACGGCCAGGAGTCCTCCGGCAAGACGACTCTGGCATACCACGTCATCGCGGAGGCGCAGAAGGCCGGCGGGATCGCCGCCTTCATAGACGCCGAGCACGCCGTGGACGCCGTCTACGCGCGAAACCTGGGCGTGGACGTGGACTCGCTGCTGATCTCCCAGCCGGACACCGGCGAGGAGGCGCTCGAGATCATTGACGCGCTCATAAGGAGCGGCGCGGTAGACGTGGTGGTGCTTGACTCGGTCGCGGCGCTCGTGCCGAAGTCCGAGATCGAGGGCGAGATGGGCGACTCTCACGTCGGCCTGCAGGCTAGATTGATGTCTCAGGCGATGAGGAAGATCGGCGGCTCGACCAGCAAGTCGCACACGTCGGCGATATTCATCAACCAGATCCGCGAGAAGATCGGCGTGATGTTCGGCAACCCGGAGACGACCCCTGGCGGGCGCGCGCTCAAGTTCTGGGCGTCGGTCCGGCTGGAGATACGCCGCGTCGAGACTCTGAAGCAGGGCAACGAGATGGTCGGCAACCGGGTGCGCGTGAAGGTCGTGAAGAACAAGGTCGCCCCACCCTTCCGCCAGGCGGAGTTCGACATCATGTTCGGCAAGGGCATATCGCGCTCCGGCGGGATACTCGACATCGGCACCGAGCTTGGGATCGTCGAGAAGACCGGCACCTGGTTCACGTACGAGGAGAACCGGCTGGGGCAGGGACGGGAGAACGCCAAGCAGCACCTCGAGGAGCATCCTGAGTTGATGGAGGAGATCGAGGCGAAGATCCGCGCGAACGGCACGGAGGACGTGCTCGTGGCGGCGGCGTCCGAGGATGAGGAGTAACTGGTAACCGGCGCTGTTGGTTCGGACGCCCGCAGCAGTCGTCATGCTGAACTCGGTTCAGCATCCACGACTCCCCCGGATGGATGCTGAACCGAGTTCAGCATGACGCGGATGACAAACCGGATAGAAGGTTGATTGACGGTCAACAGCGAATAACCGCAATAGAGGTCCAGGAGAGAAGAAAGGACCGCCGGTCCATATTCGTGGACGGCAAGTTCGTCATAGGCGCGCGCGAGGATGTAGTCGCCGAGCTGGGGCTGGAAGTCGGCCGCATGTTCAGCGAGGACGAACTGAAGGCAGTCGTGCGCGCGGAAACGCTTTCCAGGGCGAAGGCGAGGGCCCTGAACCTGCTCTCGTACCGGTCCCGCAGCAAGGCGGAACTGGCGCGGAGGCTGGGCATCGCGGGCTACGACGAAGACATAGTGGAAGAGACGTTGTCGCGCCTGGAGGCCGCGGGCCTCGTTGACGACGCGCAGTTCACCGAAGCATGGGTGAAATCACGTGTCTCCGGGAAGGGGCTCGGGAAGTCGCGCATCAGGTGGGAACTGAAGCGGAAGGGCGTGGCGGCCGAAGTAGTAGAGGAGGCTCTATCGTCGGTTGATCCGGGCGTAGAGCGAACACTAGCGGCAGATGCCGCGCGGCGCCGATGGGAGAAGGACCGGGATCCGGATCTCCGCGCAAGGCGGCGCAGAACGGCATCTTACCTGCAGAGGCAGGGCTTCGATTGGCAGGTCATATCCGAAATCATTGACGACCTCGCCCGCGAAGCGAACGATGAATAGCGTCCCAAACTCGCTCGACCTCAATCCCATTTACACAGGGGGTGAGGTAAGATATGTCATCGCTGGATATCGTTTTCATAGCGGCATCGGTCGCTATCGTAGTGCTCGGGTTTGTCGGCATAGTGCTGCCCGCCCGCCGAAAGGCGGAGGAGATCAAGGCAGAGGCCGTCAGGCTCCGAGATGACATACAGAAAGAGATCGAAACCAAACGCAAAGAGGTTCTCCTGGAAGCGAAGGACGAAGCCCATCGAATGAGGGCCGAGGTCGAAGCGGAGAACCGAGAGAAACGAGCCGAGATTCAGAGGTTAGAGCGAAGACTGACGCAGAAGGAAGAGCAACTCGACCGGAGACTCGACGGTCTCGAAAACAAGGAGAGGGCACTCTCCGCCAAAGAGACTGAAGCGGCGAAACTGAAGGAGGAACTCGACCGCGTGGTGGCCAGGCAGCGCTCGGAGCTGGAGCGCATGTCCGGCCTGACGCCGGAAGAGGCGAGGAACATCCTCCTCAAGATCATCGAAGACGAGACGAGGCACGACGCCGCGAAGCTGATACGCGACATCGAGGCCGAAGCGAAAGAAGAAGCGGACAAGCGCGCGAGGCACATCGTAACCCTGGCCCTCCAGAGATGCGCGGTGGACCAGACGTCCGAGACGACCGTCTCGGTGGTGCCTCTTCCCGGAGACGAGATGAAGGGCCGGATCATCGGCCGCGAGGGGCGGAACATCCGCGCCTTCGAGACCCTGACCGGCGTTGACCTGATCATAGACGACACGCCCGAGGCAGTCGTGCTCTCGGCGTTCGATCCCATCCGGCGCGAGATCGCCCGGATAGCCCTGAGCAACCTGATCTCCGACGGGCGCATCCATCCCGGGCGCATCGAGGAGATGATAACCAAGGCCGGGGCAGAGGTCGAGGTCAAGGTCCGGGAGTCCGGGGAGCGGGCGGTCTTCGAGACGGGCGTCACGGCGCTCGACCCGGAGATGGTGAAGCTGCTCGGGAAGCTTAGGTTCAGGACGAGTTACGGGCAGAACGTGCTCGATCACTCGATCGAGGTGGCGCACCTGGCGGGGGCGATGGCGGCCGAGCTGGGCGCGAACGTGGCATTGGCGAGGCGCGCCGGACTGCTGCACGACCTGGGCAAGGCGGTGGACTTCGAGGTGGAAGGCCCGCACGCCGTCATAAGCGCCGACCTGTGCCGCAAGTTCCGCGAGCACCCCGAGGTGATCCATGCGGTGGGCGCCCATCATCACGACGAGGAGCCTCAGACCATCGAGGCGACGCTCGTGGCCGTCGCGGACGCCGTGTCGGCGTCGAGGCCGGGGGCGCGCCGCGAGACGCTCGAGACATACGTCAAGCGCCTCCAGAAGCTCGAAACGATAGCGGATTCGTTCGCCGGAGTGGACAAGTCGTTCGCCGTGCAGGCCGGCCGCGAAATCCGCGTGATGGTGAGGCCGACCGATCTCGACGACGACGGGGCCGCCAAACTGGCCCGGGACACCGCCAAGAAGATACAGGAAGAGATGGAGTTCCCCGGCCAGATCAAGATCACGGTCATCCGGGAGACCCGGGCGGTCGAGTACGCGAAGTAGGCTTGTGCCGGGGTCGCCGTGCGGAAACGGCGGCCTTGGCGCACCTTGAACTTTGAACCTTGAACCTGAAACCCTGAGCGCCTTGTTTCAGTCTAACAGAACAGGAACCGCCGCTTGAGAATACTATTCATCGGCGACGTCGTCGGGAAACCTGGCCGGGAGGCCGTCCGCGCGCTCTTGCCGGGCCTCAGGAAGGAACTCTCGCCCGGGATAGTCATCGCCAACGGGGAGAACTCGGCCGGCGGGCTCGGCGTCACGAAGGAGACCGCCGTCGAGCTGCTCGACTCGGGGATTGACGCGCTGACTCTCGGCAACCACGTGTTCGCCAAGAAGGAAGTATACGGGTTCCTCGACGAGGACGCGCGAGTCGTGAGGCCGGCGAACTACCCGAACGGGTGCCCCGGGCGCGGATGGATTATCTGCAAGGACGACTGCGGGCGGAAGGTCGGGATCGTGAACCTCTGCGGCAGGGTGTTCATGCCCGAGCATTTCGACGACCCGTTCCGGGCGGCGGACCGCATCCTGAAGGAGATATCGGAGCAGGCGCAGATCGTCGTGGTGGACTTCCATGCGGAAGCGACCTCCGAGAAGGCCGCGCTGGCGTGGCATCTCGACGGTAGGGCGACCGCCGTGCTCGGCACGCACACCCACGTCGTCACCGCCGACGAGAGAGTCCTGCCGGAGGGTACCGCCTTCATCAGCGACGTGGGGATGACGGGCCCGGAGGACTCCGTGCTCGGCATACGGAGAGAACTGATCGTTCAGAAGTTCATGACGCAGATGCCGAACAAGTTCGAGGTGGCGGACGGGCCGGCGTCGCTCGCCGCGGTTCTCGTGGAGGCCGATCCCTCGACCGGCAGGGCGTCGAGCATACGCCGCATAGGCGCCGACTACCGGCCGGCGTCGGTCGGCTGATAGCTTGGCCCTTCGATACGTCCGCTGCGCGCACACTCAGGGCAGTCGGAGCGATGTTCCGCAAGTCCTGAGTGCTCCGAGCGAAGCGAGGAGTGTATCGAAGGACGGCGGCACCAATGGAGACAGACAAGTGAAGACAAAATGCACTCATGCACTCATCATCGCGGCCTGCATGCTGATCGCCGCGTCCGTTCCGGCGCTCGCCCAGGACCAGATCCTCTACAAGGGCGATCCCGTTGACGGCAAGTACATCTCGGTCGGAAGCTGGGGAAGCGGCTCGGCCGAGGACGTGGCGAAGAGCGGCTACAGCGGCAGCCGGTCGCTGAAGATCACGGCGCGCAGCCTCTTCGAGGGAGGCCGGATAGATTTCATCGAGCCGGTGGACCTGAGCAGGCATTTCGCCAACCCGAACGCCTACTTCCAGCTCCTGGCGAAGATGCAGTTGGACGAGGACCTCGGGTCCGACCCGCTGCTGGAGGGGTTCTTCCCCGCCGAGGCATACGGCGAGGTCGGGTCCGTCGCGGGGACCGGATCGCCCGTCAGCCGGGTGAGGCTCGTCCTGATGTTCGACGCCGGAGCGGCGTCGGAGTGCCAGGCCGACGTGAGCGGGTTCAGGCTCGGCGACGACGGCTGGCTCGCCCTCTCCTTCCCGATGTCCGCCCTGAAGGGCAAGACGGCGCGCACCGAGCACAAGCTGAAGCGCATCATCATCTCGGGCGACGGCTCAGAGCCGTTCTACATCGGCCAGATACAGATAGTCACCGACACGAAGCCGATCACCGCCGACGCCGGGCTGGACCAGTTCGTCGCGGCGAACGACGACATCATGTTCCGCGCGGTCGGCGACGGCGGGGCGGCCGCCCTGAGGTACGCGTGGGACTTCGACTCGAAGGACGGCATCCAGACCGACGCGCTCGGCGAGGTCGTCTACCACAAGTACCGGAAGGCCGGCGACTACACCATCACGCTCACCGTGTCCGACATCTTCAAGATCAAGGAGCCGGTGACCCGTACGGTCAAGGCCCAGGTGTTCGACTAGGGGACCGGCGGTCGGTTACGGGTGATTAGTGATGGGTGATTGGTGATGGGCGGACGTCGCTCCTGCCAATAACTAATCACTAATCACTAATAACTAATCACTCATTACTGTTCACTCTCCCTATGCCTATGCTCACGATCCTCGAGGCCATGCGCCCCCGGCAGTGGCTGAAGAACCTGTTTGTCTTCGCCGGGCTGATCTTCACGCTCGACGTGCCCCACCCGCCGGCGGACTACCTGCGGGCCGTCCTGGCATTCGCCCTCTTCTGCGTGCTTTCCGGCGCCGTCTACCTGCTCAACGACACGCTCGACGCCGGGCGCGACCGCCTTCACGAGAAGAAGCGCCTGCGCCCGGTCGCGTCCGGGCGGCTCAGCGGACGGTCGGCGGTCGGGGCATTCGCGGCGCTGACCGTACTCGGCCTCGGCGGGTCGTTCGCCCTGGGGTGGAAGTTCGGCGCGGCGGCATCCGTGTACATGCTCATCTTCACGGCCTACTCGGTGCGGCTGAAGGAGGTCGTGATCCTCGACGTGATGCTCATCGCGGCGGGATTCGTGCTGCGGGCGGCGGCGGGAGCGGTCGTGATCGGCGTCCAGATCTCCCGATGGCTGCTGATCTGCACGGCCCTTATCGCGCTCATGCTCGCGCTGGCGAAGCGCCGGGAGGAGCTGGCCGCGATGGAAGCGGCGGCCGGGGAGCACCGCCCGTCGCTGGAGGACTACACGATCGCCTTCGCGGATCAGATGATCAACATCACGGCGGCCTCGACGATCGTCTTCTACGCGCTCTACACCATCTTCTCGCGCACGGGGATAGCCCACCCGCTCCTGCTGGTCACCCTCCCGTTCGTGGTCTACGGCATCTTCCGCTACCTGTTCCTGATCCACCACCGGCTCGGGGTGGAGAGCCCGGAGATGCTCGTCGTGCGCGACAAGCCGCTCCTCGTCAACATCCTCCTCTGGGGCGTCACCGCGGCGCTGATCGTGGCGCTGGGGCGGTAGGGAAATTTCTCGAAACCGCACCTCTTGGCACGATTCTTGCAAGGTATGCATTGGAACAAATCGGCACGCCTGTTTGTCAAAGCAGGGTAGCAGCGCACATTCGCCATGCACCGGGAGGGCATCGAAGTGCAAGCCGTAAGAACAACGGGGGTGATATTACTCGCGCTTCTCTGCCTGACCGCCGGTATAGGACAAGCGGCGATGGACTACGCCGCCGGCCCCGGCACGATCGGGTACGCACTCACTCAGCCTGACGGAGCGCGCGCGAGCCTCACGATGGTGATCATCGGACGAGTAGACACCGCCGGAGTGTCCGTCCACGAATGGTGGGATAAGACGACCTCGCTCCCCGCGCTGTTCAGCCCTCCGCCGGGACTTCTCCCCGGGCAGACCATTGATCTCGAAGGCGTCATGACCACGCTGCCCAGGGGCGGAAGAGCCGTCCTCTGCGACCGGATCGCCTACTACCTCGACAGATACGGCTATCTCGCCCCGGCTGTTCCTCCCTTGAAGGGTCTCTTCGACGCGAGCGTATGGCCGACCCGAGGCTGGTTGGAAGTCAGGCCGTCCGTCTTCCTGTTCAGCCTTTCGTCTCCGGAGATGAACCTGCTCCTCGACGATCCCCAGCCGCCCGGCGAAGGCGACCCGCCGCCTCTCGCCCAGATGACGCTGCCGGATCACAGTATCGCGAAGGCCAAGAGCGCCGGAGATGACGACCCGATCCCGGAATCGTTGACCGGCAAGATAGTGACCGCCGGCACGAACCAGTTCTCGGGCTGTTTCTATGTCGAGGAACCGGATCGCTCGTGCGGCATTCGGGTAGTTCCGACCTCGGGCACATACGTTCCCGGTGACGTGGTAACGATCTCCGCAGGCACGATGGCTACCTCGGACGATGGGGAGAGATTCATAGATGAAGCGACCGTCAGCGTGACGGGCTCCGGCGAAGTCCTGCCGCTTGGCCTGCCGAACCGGGACATCGGCGGGTGCGACTTCGCCGACGGTCAGACCATACTCCAGGCGGGCGTCCTGAACGGCAGGGGGCTGAACAACATCGGCC
This sequence comes from Armatimonadota bacterium, assembly GCA_017993055.1. Lineage (NCBI taxonomy): Bacteria > Bacillati > Armatimonadota > Armatimonadota bacterium. The sequence continues at coordinate 14,655 of JAGONM010000018.1, read as the reverse complement.
TGCTCGTTAAGACCTGGGGCGTCGTGACCGAGGTCTGTCCCGCCGAACACTGCTTCTACCTGGACGACGGTTCCGCCCTCGATGATACCACCCATACCGATGCGCAGAGCAATCCGGTGCTGGGGATCAGAGTCAGTTGGGATTGGAGCACGGGTGGAGTAGTCGGCAGCGAACTGGCGCTCGTCGAGAAGGGGTGGCGGCTGCAGGTCATTGGTATCAGCAGTATGGCGTCCGTAGAGGAACCCGAGGAGGCGCTGATCCGCGTGCTCAGACCTCGGACCGGGATCGGAGGCGATGTGGCGTTCGATGATGTGGAGTTTTGTGACTGGCCGATGTTCATGCACGATCCCCATCACACTGGCCGCAGCCCGGTGCCCGATCTTGGCGGAGTGGGTGCGAACGAGACCATCACCATGTACAGGGCATGGACCGCAGAGGTGCCGACCCTCGACGGACAGAGGGCCCGTTATCCGAATCCCCCGTTTGTCCCGCAGCCAGACAATCATCGCAATGCCCTTCAGAACCAGGTCGATCATCCGATATTCGATTCGTCGCCTGTAGTGAAGATGTGGAGGGAGAACGGCGAGACCGTCAGGCGAGTCTACGTCGGCGGCTTCAACGGCACTTACACCAGCTCGTCCGGACGTCTTTACTGCTTCGATTTCGAGGGTGCGAGCGTCTGGACCTACCCGGACACCGGTCAGTCCGCGCTTTCAGGTGGAGTGGCGTCCACGCCGGCGGTCGCCTGGGTGGACACGGCTACCGGCCCGGACCTGCGAGTGTTCTTCGGCTGTGCGAAGGGGAAGCTCTACGCAGTCAGCGCATCCTCCGGTGCGCTTCGCTGGCAGTATGACACAGAGTCCATGATTCTCGCCGCGCCGGTCGTGTGGGAAGGCGTAGTCTACATCGGTAACGAGATGAACGAGCTTGTGGCAGTGGACGCCGCAACGGGCGACGAGGTGTTCACCACTACGTTGAACCAGTATGCCCAAGACGGCATCACGGGCACATCCTCCCCGATGTTGGCCGAGGCAGGCGGCGCGGATTATGTCTTCGTTACGTCGGATGACGGCTACGCGTACAAGGTCTACGCCGCCGGGCACGCCCTGGAGGGACAGATTGCGGCCAGGTATCCGAATGAGACCCCCACGCAGCAGGACCCCTACGGGCTCGATTGTCTCGAATCGTCTCCCTCGTATATGGATGGAATCGTGTACTTCGGCAGCACGCTCTGTGCTCCCGAAAGCGGGCAGTACAACATGTATGGTCTTGACGCCTCAACGTTCGGATTGCAGTGGAACGGCTTCACGAATGCAGAGGTCAGGACCACGCCGGCGCTCTGCCCGGATGGTATCTATGTCGGAGACGAAACCGGCATAGACCTCTACCACTTCGGCTTTGACACCAATGAAGTCGAAGCCATACAGATCTGGGACACAGACGGCCATGCATTTGCTTCCCCGGCATTGACGAGTGGAGTTGTCTTGCACGGGAATGACAAGGGTCTGTTGCAGGCACGTCGTCTGGTTGGTTTCACCGAACCGCCCGGAAACAAGCTGCTTCTCCCCGATGCGGTGGATGTGACAGGGGCGATTGGAGGACCGATATCCTCGTCCCCCGCTGTATGCTACACTCTCGACGAAGGCATATGGCGCAGGTGGCTATTCGTGACCACACGAAACGGACACATTTACGACCAGGAATGGATGCCTGTCGCAGTGCCGTCAATGCTGCAAGCTTTCTGTTCTGAACTCTGAAATGGCGCACTGCGAACTACGCCAAGGGAGGCTTAAGTGAATAGGATATGTGTTCTCAGCGGTTCTTGTTACTCTAACGCAGTCCACGCGGGCGTGGCCAAGCGGCTTGCCCATCTCCTTGGCTGCGAAGCTGCGCGTGGGGGGTTGTATCTGACAGTGAGGTGCGTCGCGCTCTTCGCGGCTACCCTCGCACTCACGCTCTGCGGTACGTCCGCGTTCGGCGGATGGACTGTGACATATCTCAACCCTGCGGGAAGCACGTCATCATACGCCTCCGGCGTTTCCGACGGTCAGCAGGTCGGCTCAGCGACGTTCATGGGCCGTCGCCACGCCGTGGTTTGGAATGGCGCGGCGGAGAACTTCGCTGACCTCCACCCGGCCGCTGTCGAGCACTCAGGCGCTGGCGCCGTCTGCGATGGAAAGCAGGTGGGGGCTACACAGATCGGCATCGAGTATCATGCGGCCCTGTGGTACGGGACAGCCGAGAGTTGGGTTGACCTGAACCCCGACGGCAGTTCCCAGTCTCAGGCCCACGGCGTCTCAGGCAGCCAGCAGGTGGGATACGCGACTGTCGGCCGCTATCACGCGGCGTTGTGGAGCGGGACTGCAGACAGCTTTGTTGACCTCAATCCATCTGGGGCTGAGCTCTCCCAAGCCCGCGGCGTCTCCGCTGGGTCGCAGGTCGGGTCTGCGTGGTTTGGCGGCTATGGTCACGCGGCCATGTGGTACGGGACTGCGGAGAGCTTCGTTGACCTCCATCCGGTGGGTAGCGTTCAGTCATCTGCTAGCGCCACTTCACAGGGGGAACAGGCAGGGTGGGCGCAGGTCGGCATATTCCACCACGCCGCCCTGTGGCATGGCACTGCGGAGAGCTTCGTTGACCTCCATCCGTCGGCAGCAGTATCCTCTAGTGTTGCCGGTATTTCGCACGGGATGCAGGTCGGCCGCGTGGAGGTCGTGAGCCACACCTGGCACGCGGCATTGTGGAGCGGGACCCCAGACAGTTGGATAGACCTGCACGGCATGCTGGGGAGTCACTACGTGTCGTCGTACGCGACCGACGTTGATGTGGCGGACGACGGCACCTGGATCACGGGCTGGGCCTATAACACCCTCACGGGTTACGACGAAGCGATCCTGTGGCACTACGTCGTCCCCGAGCCGTCCTCACTCCTGGCGTTCGGAGTGGGTGGAATCGGCATCCTCGGGGCGCTGAGGAGGCGCGTCCGCGGGAAGGTGTGACCTCTGGGAGCGTTGATGCGTGTTTCGTGCCACCAAGGCCCGGGTTATGGATGAACCCGAGCCTTTCTGCTATCATGGCAAGGAATGCTCTGCATGCGAGGTGTACATCCATGACAGGACGACTCGCCCCGGTACTGCTGGGGCTCTGCATATTACTGAGCACGATGGAGGCAGCTATGGCGGCGCAGTCCGTACGAATCTCGAAGACACCGGATGCCGTCACCCTCGAGAACGGCATCATCAGCCTGACGTTCGGCACGTCTGAGAAGCATCTCGCCCTGAATAGCATCTTCGGCCGCGGCGGCGAGCGGCTCGGCGCGTTCGGACCGGGCGCTTCGCTGTGGAGGCTCGATCTCCGCTGGCCCGGGAACGCCTCCCGCGAGGTCGGCAGCGGCGATGTCGAACTTACCGGCGTAAAGACCGGCGGCGGCAAGGCCGAGTTCACGTCTACCATCCCGCTCGGATCGCAGTCGGCGACCGTGACGATGAGTGTCCGGCTCGAGCCGAACGATCCGATCTCCTGCTGGACGCTCCGGGTCGAACTTCCCGACGGCTGGAAGGTGATGCGCGCCGACTTCCCGATCATCCCGAACATCAAGCAGGAGAAAGGCCTGAAGCTGGCGGCGCCGGCGGGGTGGGGCGTCGAGTACGCCATGAGGCCCGGGGTCGGCTACGGCGGCACTTATCCTTCATGCTCGGCCGCGATGCAGTTCGTCGCGTTTTACAGCAAGGGGCGCGGGCTCTACATCGCCGCGCACGACTCGAACGCCAACCACAAGCATCTCTCGGCGCATGCCCGGGAGGACGGTGTCGGCTTCACCATGGCCAACTACCCCGCGATCCCTGAGAAGTCCGGCGGCACGTTCAAGCTCCCGTATGAGTTCGCGGTCGGCGTCTTCGACGGCGACTACTGGGACGCGGCCCAGATCTACAGTAAGTGGACCTTCACCACTAAGTGGGGCAGCGCCGGGCCGATCTCGAAGCGCCCGATACCGAAGTGGGTCAAGGAGACCGATCTCTGGCTTCGACCGGACGGCTCGGCGGAGCAGAACGTCGAGGTGACGAAGAAGGCGCTCGCGTACTTCGACGTGCCGACCTCGCTCCACTGGTACCGCTGGCACGTCATCCCCTATGACACGCTCTACCCAGAGTACTTCCCGCCGCTCCCAGGCTTCGCGGAGGGCATCCGGGAGGTCCAGGAGGCCGGCACGCGCGTGATGCCGTATATCAACGGCCGGCTGTGCGATCCGAACTCGAAGACATGGAACGAGGAGGGGGGCAGCAAGTCCGCCGCCCGCCAGGAGAACGGCGAGCCGTACACCGAGATCTACGGCTCGAAAGTGCCGCTCAACGCAATGTGCCCGTACACCAAGCAGTGGCAGGACAAGGTTTCCGGCCTGGTGAAGCGGATGTTCTCCGAGCTAGGCGTGAACGGCGTGTACGTTGACCAGATCGGCGCGGCGTACCCGGTCCAGTGCTTCGATCCCGAACACGGGCATCCGGTCGGCGGCGGCGACTTCTGGTACCGAGGCTACCGGAAGCTTCTGGACAAGACCCGGAAGCTGATCCCGAAGGACCGCATGATCACGACCGAGGAGAATGCCGAGTGCTGGCTCGACCAGTTCGACGCGCTCCTGCTAGTCAACACCCCGATCGGCGAGCACCCGATCATCCCGCTGTGGCAGGCGGTCTACTCGGGCAGGGTGGTCAACTTCGGGTTCCTCTACTACCCGGCGACCGACATGCAGAGGACACTTCCGTTCAACTTCAAGACCGCGAGGTGCTTCATATTCGGCTCGCAGATGGGGTGGATCCAGCCCGCCGTCATCATGGCCGACGATAACAGGGACGAGGCCGAGTACCTGCGCACGCTGGCACGGACGCGACGGTTCGCGCATCAGTTCGTGACGTACGGGCGCTTCCTCGGGCTGGTTACCCCGACGGGCGACAATCCTGGTTTGACGGTCGAGGGAAGCGGCTCGTTCAGCGGGTCGTACAAGATCGACACGCCATCGGTGATCGGGTCCGCGTGGCAGGCGGAGGACGGCGCGCTTGGAGTCCTGCTGGCGAATGTTTCGGACAAGGAGCGGGAGGTCGAAGTGCATCTCCCACTCATCCGGGCCGGGAACACTCCCTCGAAGGGCTTCACAATCGAGCGCTTCGGCCCCGAGGGACTCGAATCGTCCTCGCAGGGTGACTCCTCTGATCAGAGGATCAGGGTTCCCGGTCGCAGTGGACTTGTGCTGGTTATCGCCGAAGCCCGGAGCTGAAACCTCCGGGCAACTGCCACCGTCCAACTCCCTTAGTGGTATCCCGCAAAACCCCGCAGAAGTACCAGCACCCCACCATCCCCAAACGTGGCATAGACCAGATGAGAGACAATAGCGACCGAGCACCGACAAAGGCAAACCCGTCGAGAGGCGGAGACGCAAAGCCAATGGATCTGAACCCCGCCGGCCGGAGGTCGGGGGTCTGATAGCCAGGCTGCCGAAGTGAGCCGCGAGTAACCGGAGCATGGAGTTCCGGTGAACGCGGTTGGCTGGGGCAGCCTGGTTACTTTTTTGGCTGTGCATCAGAAAGACCAGCGTCCGGTATCGGCAAGTCGGACACTGATCTCCTGCGAGACCCGGAACAAGGGGGCACGAGGAGGTTCGAGATGTCTAGCCGATGCAGCGAATACGACGTCAGAGGTTGTCCGGCATTCGAGGAAGGTCTCAACTGCTGGGATGTTCGCAACACGCCTTGTTGTGACAGGCACCGGCCGGATGCCTGCAGAATCTGCGCGGTTCAAAGAAGAGCGATGGTTCTCTCGGATAGGCGTTGATCCACCTGCTTAGTGAGAGGAGCGCAGGCGGAGTCTAAAGAAGCTTGGCGGTTCGTCCGAAACCAACTATAGGCGGGATTCGCGCCCAGCCGGCTTTCGGGGATGCCTATGACATACAGAGAAGCTACAAAACAGCAGACCGCAGCAGTCTTCTTCACCGTCTTCTGGCTTGCCATCCTTACAGTGTTCTCCTTCGGATCGCTGTATGCAAACATGCTGGCAACGTACGCGCTACTTGCGTTCCTGGTCGGAGTGAAGTCCGCCAGCCTGGTGAGGCGGGATGTGCCGAAGGCTGTGTCGGCAGCCCTCGCCTTCGCAGGGGCCATCCAGTTCGGCCCGGTCGGCGGCCTCACGGTCGGAATGGCGGCGGGTATCGGCACGGGAGTCTCCGGATCGTCCGCGTATTCGACTGTGCGGGTGCTCAAGACGGGGTTGCAGGCCGCGCTCGCAGGCGCGGTGGCGGGCCTGGCTCGGATGTTCATCGTTCAGAACACCGCACATACCGCCTATCTGCAGGTCATTGCAGTGGTCGTGCCGGCCGTTGCGTGTCTTGTGGCGCTGTTGGCAAGTGAGCTCTTCGCCGGGCATCAGCGAAGCTGGTCGCTCGCGAACCGTCGAATACGCGGCTATCGTCTCGCGGGTGAGTTTGTCGCAGGAGCGGGCATCGCAGTCGCGGCCGACATGCTGCAAGCGATCACTCTGTGGCAGCCGATCGCTGTCCTGATGCCGCTTGCATACCTGATCAATGTTTCGCTGTTGGAGATCGCCGCCGACCCCTTCTCACGCCTCACTAAGAGGTCCGGAAGCATCGCGGATGTGTACCTCGCTACGATCGAATCCATCGCAGGCGCGATAGACGCCAAGGAGAAGTTCAAGTCCTATCACACCAAGGGAGTGGAGCGGGTGGCGGTGGCCATCGCTCAGCAAATGAAGCTCTCACCCAACGATGTGGAGGGAATCCGCACGGCGGCCATACTGCACGACATAGGGCGGCTCGGGGTCCCGGATCATGTACTCCACAAGCCGGGGAAGCTGGATGACCAGGATTTCGAGAAAGTCAGGGCACACTCGGCCATCGGCGAGAAGGTTCTGCGCGGCGTGAACTTCCCCTGGCCGGTGGGCGCCATGATCCGCAGCCATCATGAGCGATGGGACGGCGGCGGCTACCCGGACGGTCTCAAAGGCAATGAGATTCCCGTCGGGGCTCGGATACTGGCCGCGGCCGACGTGTTCGACGCGATGACCAATAAGCGTTCCTATCGGGAGAACAGCACCCCTGAACAGGTCTTGGAGTACGTCAAGGGTGCGGCCGGAACGCACTTCGATCCGGCCGTCGTGGAAGCGTTCGTCGAAGGTGTCGAGCAGTACGGGCTCGATCATTTCCTCGATTCGCGCGGTGAGTCGCCCGACACGAGCGGCGTCGAACCCTCGCCGGAAGCCGATGAGAGCGCGGGCCGCGTCATCGAGGACGGCATATCCGGATATACGGATGAGTTCCTGGCCATGTATGAGATAGCCCAGACGGCCAGCACTACACTGAACCTCGAAGAAGTACTCAGCCTGATGGCGAACAAGATACGGAACATGGTATCCTGCTCGACCTGCGTCATCTACCTCAGGGACGACCAGTCAGACAGGTTGGCCGCGAAGATCGCCGTGGGGGTGAACGGTCGTTACTTCGAGGACAGCCGGACTCTCGTGGGCCACGGGTTGACAGGCATGGTCGCCAGGAGCGGCGAGGGACTTGTGGCCGCTTACGACCGGTTCGACCTGATGCTGAAACAGCTGTACATACAGTGGATCGAACTGCAGTCTACCATGATCGTGCCGATTCTGAGCGGGGAAGAGGTCATCGGGACCCTCAATCTCTACGACATCGCCCCGGACGCCTTCCGGCCGGACGATCTGCGAATGTTGACGGTGGTGTCTCCTCAGGTCGGCAGGGCGATACAGAACGCGCAGCTCTTCGAGCAGACGAGAGAGTCAGCGCTGACCGATCCGCTTACCGGACTCCACAATGCCCGGTACATGCTGCTCCACCTGGAGCAGGAACTGAGCCGCGCGAAGCGTTCCAAGTCGTCCGTGTCCGTGCTCTGCCTGGATCTGGACAACTTCAAGCCGGTCAACGACACATTCGGCCATCAGCAGGGTGATCAGGCGCTGAGAGAGCTGGGAAGCCTGTTCAAAGCGCAGGTAAGGGACTACGACGCTGTCTGCCGGTACGCCGGCGACGAGTTCGTCATCATACTTCCGGGGGTTTCCGGGAAGGAAGCGCAGGAGACCGCGGAACGCATCAAGCATGCGGTGGATGCATACGATCCTGGATTCCATCACGATCAGCCCGTCAGAATCGGGGTCAGCATAGGTCTGGCGGCGTTCCCCGATGACGGCGACGACGTCAAGTCGCTGGTCGCCCGAGCCGATACGGAGATGTACGCGGACAAGCGCCGGCGCCATCCGGAGCGCCACGCGGCCTGATCCGCGATTCCTGCGCCGACAACAGCCCATGAAACGCGTCTGCGAGCGTTGGCTCGCCACAGAGAGCTGCATCATACTCGGGATATGCGCGCTGGATCTGGTCGTCACGATCTGGCTGGTTCGCACCCATCGTGCAGTAGAGGGCAATCCCTTGATGTCCTACTATCTGGACAGGGGGTGGAACGTCCTTGTCGAAGTGAAGCTGCTGCTGGTGCTGTTTCCCATATTCGTTGCGGAGTGGGGCCGGCGATACCGCCCGCATTTCGTCCGACGGATGCTTCGGCTGGCAATCGCGGTCTACGTGGGGGTCTATGTCTTTGCCCTCGCCGACATTGACATTCTGGCGTCCGTCAGGGACTCGGTGAATACTCGAGCCGCTCCGTCTGCTGCTGTGCGATTCAGCGCTAGGTAACATGCACATATCACTCGTTCCGAGCGACATGATCTTGATAGAGGATTGACAATTGCAGGCAAACGCGATACAGTCTAACAGACCCCCGAGCACAGGTCAGGAGAAACGCGGGTTTCAGGAGGGGATGTGGATGATCGGTCAGACCTCCCTCGACCAGGGACTGTTGGCGCTGAAGGCCGGGCAGTTCGATGCCGCCGTCGGGTTTCTGGAGCGCGCCTGCTCCGAGTTTCCGAACGACTATCGGGGTTTCAACTACCTGGGCGTCGCCTACGCGCAGAAGAAGCTCTACGATCGCGCGGTCGGCGCATTCCAGACCGCCATGAGCATCCGGCCGAATATCGCCAACATCCACTACAACCTCGGGTTGGCGTACCAGGCGGATGGGCTTCACGACCTCGCTCGAGAGGCTTACCGCACTGCTCTAAGGCTCGACCCCGACTACGCCAAGGCGGCCGAGGCTCTGGATAGGCTTGCCGAAGAGGACGAAGGGATGACACCGCTGTCGGCGCAGGCTTGCGCCCGCCACACCGATGAGCCCGCGGTAGGCGTATGCTCATTCTGCCATCTGCCGGTGTGCAAGGCCTGCAAGGTCGTCGTGGCTGATCAGGTATTCTGTGCCCACTGCGCCGGCAAGTAGCCCGCACCTGCACTCTCTCTCACCTGAACGAAGCTCCCTTAGTGTTGCAGGGGGCGGTTTTTCGGAAAGGGGTGTACTAACATGGGGAGACTGCTCTGGTTTCTGCCGTTTCTTCTCGTGATCTCCATTGCCCTTTCGGGATGCCAGAAATGGGGATGAGGGTTCTGATTTTCGTTTCCCGGTCGGGAAACATGCAAGATGGTTCATGAACGAAAAAAGGTGCCGGAGCGGGGGATTCATTCTCTCTCCGGCACCTGTCAGTAGTGGTATGCCCAGCCGACTCACGGTTTGAAGGTCGGCTTCTCCGTAAGGATTCTCACACTGCCATCTGCGAAACCGTAGACGACGCCGCCCGGATGCCTCAGCGTCCGGATCACGTCGTCCTCCGTGCCGTATCCCTGGTTGTTGTCGCATTCGAAAATCAACACCACCTGAGCAGGATTCTTGATCTCGCCTAACTTCGTGCCGCTCAGATAAGAGTTCATGCCGTATGAGTACTGATATCGGCCTCCGGGCATACGGCGCTCGAGGTACTCGTTCCGCAACGGAACCAACTCGACCCACTTCGCCGCTTCCGGAAGCGCATCGCCGTTCTTCTTCGCGTAGTCGAGCAGCGCCTGGGTCATCTCCCTGGTGTACTCCATGCAGATGCCCTGCTCCCGGGCCTCGCGCGTGGCGGTGCTCCAATAGGATATCGGCGGGCTCGGCAAGCTGTTCTCGGAGGCCACCGTGACGTCGGGGATTATGAGGAAGCTCGGTATCCCGGGCTTCGGAATCGTGATGTAGAACTTCCCCGCTTCCGATAGCTGAGTCAGGGCATCGGCCACCGGCGTGTTGCGAATCTCCAGGGTCACCCGTCGTCTGGACGTTTTGCTGAGCGCTTCCTTGATCTTTACCGCGTCGTCCGGCGATTGCAGCGCCAGGTAGTCATCTAGGCTCATGACGACATAGTTTGCGCCCTTTATCTGTTTGATGAGGTTTGTGACCGCCTCGATCGGTTCGGCCCTCTTCAGGGACGCCGAGACCTTCCCCATGTTGACAACTACCCCTTCGATCCTCGGGTTGAGGATCGTGACGTGGGTGACGGTCAGCAGCCTTCGAGGAATAGGCGGTCCGTCCCTGCGCCTCGAGTCGGCAGAGGGTTCGCTCTGCGAATCGGGAGAGGGCAATTCCTTGGCAGCAGCTTTCTCCGATTCCGCGGCGCCGTCCGAGTTCTGCCGACCTTCTGCCACGTAAGTGAGGTTCGTGGTGGATGTGAAAGTGTCGAGGAACTCCCTGACACGCATCTTGTTCACGTGTATCGTGATCTTGAGGTCCGAGGGAACGCCTTCACTCACTTCAAACTGAATCTGGGTCTGCTCCTGCAGCGTCGCGGCGATATCGGATACGGCGGCGTTCTTGACGTCCAGGGTTATCCGCTTGTCCGGCCATCTCAGCCACATGGATTCGCCGAAGAATGTGTCGCCTATCCGGAAGAGGTCCGGGCTGCCCGGCATGAACTGCCGCACGTTCTCCCACATCTGCTGCATATTCGGATCAGCATTCTCTGATCGCGCGCCCAAACGCCCCCGAGCCTCACCGGGACCGCTCCTTGCAGGGTCGTCGGGTGGTTGCGCGCAGCATTCAGACGCGGCCAGCGCGAGCAATGCGAGTGCGATAACCAGCAGTCTACGCATCCTTCAAACTCCCTTCGGCGGCCGGAGGCGGTTCGGGAACGAGGGTCCTGTCGAGAGTCCGCACGTCGCTGCCCGTCCCGTCATTGCCGGCAACCGTTCCGCTGATGGTCACAGAGGTGATGTTGCCCCCTTCGTCAAACTCGCGGACGACTGTCAGTTCAGTGGCGGATTCCTCACCCTCGGCCTGAGTGTGCATCACGTAGATCTCAGGCTCCCTTGGCCTCAGGGCGAACAGGATGACCGAGTCGGAATCGTCCACCTTTGCGTCGAACCGCTCGGACGACGGCTTGTCGGCCGCGCCTGATATGCCTTGTTTCGCCACCGACCTCAGCGGTTTCCTCTTTGGAGCCGCGGCCTTCGACGGGGTACGCTCCCGATCGGCGGCAGCGGTATCCGCTGAAGCCGTTTCTTGCTGAACTGTGGTGGGCTGCGTCTGCACCGTGGCCGCTTTCTGCTGAACGCCGGGCTGACCGGTCGGCGCCACCGCCGTCGCGGCACCGCGGTCGAGGTCGCCGTATCGCAGCCAGCCGGTCACTATGAGCGCGACCATTGCGGCCGCCGAGAACCCTATCGCCAGCCCGGGCATGATCGCCGGGCGCCTCTGTACGCTTCCCGGGAGCCTCGTCCTGACTGCCGCGACGAGGTCCGGGTAGGGCGACTCGTTCGCGAGCGCCTTGAGGGCAGACGATGCCTTTCGAGCCTTCTCGACTTCGGCGCGGCACGCCTCACAGCCGACCAGATGCATGTTGATCTGCTGAAGTTCGCCCGGCGGCAGTTCGGCCGGGATGTAATCCATCAGCCTTTCGCGTACTTTCGAGCACTTCATTGCTGTCCCCCAAACTCGGCTTCGTAGAGCCCCTTGAATATGTTTCTCGCCCGATGCAGGTAGCACTTCACCTTGTCCGGCGACCACGACAGGATCTCGGCTATCTCTTCGTACGACAGCTCTCTATAGTACTTCAGCACCAGTACCGCTCTGTAGTGAGGGGCCAACTTCTGCATCAGGCGAGATATCTCACCCCTGGTTTCCGCGCCCTCAAAGTGCCGTGACGTGTCGAGGATATCCTCCTCGATCGGCAGTTCCTCCCGCCGGCCGCGCCGCCAGCTTATGCACTGGTTGACTGCGATACGATAGATCCACGTGGAGACTTTTGACTGCATTCGAAACTTCGGCAGAGACTTATAGACGGCGATGAACACGTTCTGCGCGGCATCCTCGGCGTCCGACGGATTGTAGAGCATCTGCAGGCAGACGTTGTACACGTAAGGTTGATAACGAGTCACGATTTCGTCAAACGCGGCTTCTTCGCCCGCGAGATACCGGCGTACGAGCACCGCGCCGTCGTCCTCGACGGCGGCATTCAAGGTTGCCGGCTTTCCGGGTCTATTCATCGGCATCGCTGCGTCGAGAGTCCACATATCCGACTTTTAGTCGCATGTGGCGAGTGAAATGTGAACATAGTGTAAAGCGATCACTGTGTTTCGAGGGCTGCTTCCCACTCCGCATAGAGCCTCTCGATAGTGGCTGCCTCTTCGCGATACTCCGCTTGGGTTGCAGCCGCAACCGAACCGTCCGCGTAGGTTTCCGGCCTGCCGAGCAGATGGGTCAGCTCGGCGAGACGTGCCTCAGCGGCTTCGATCTCCCGCTCATAGTCGGCAGCGGTCGGACCTTTCGGTCCGGCCGGCGCTTCGGGTTTCGGTTTCGGCTTCCTTCTCGCGGGTCTGATGCGCGCCCTCTGACTGCGGGCGCGCTCCACGAAGAAATCGTAGTTCCCATCGAACACCCTCGCGGCCCCGTCGGCTATCTCGACGATCCGGGTAGCCACCGAGTTCAGAAGATACCGGTCGTGCGATGTCAGGACGATCGTTCCGCCGAACTCTTTTAGAGCCCGATCTAGGGCTTGTCGCGAGTCTATGTCCAGGTGGTTTGTCGGCTCGTCGAGGAGCAGCAGGTTCGGCTTGCTCAGCATCAACTTGGCGAGGACGAGCCTGTTCCTCTCGCCACCGCTCAACTTGGAGACCGGCTTGAACACATCATCTCCCCTGAACATGAACCGGGCGAGTATGTCCCTCGCCTCCCCGGGAGTCAGGTCGGCCGACTCGAGCAGCTCCTCAATAACGGTGTTCTCCGGGTCGAGCCCTGCCAGGTCCTGCGCGAAGTACCCGGCCTCCACGCCGTATCCCACACTGAGAGTACCCATCGAAGGCGCTTCCTCACCCATGATCATCCGCAGCAGGGTGGTCTTACCCGCCCCGTTCGGCCCGACGAGGCCGATCCGGTCGCCGCTCTCGACCAGCAGGTTCAGACCGCTGAAGAGAGGCTTCTCATCGAAGCTCTTGCCGACCTCGCGAAGGTCGAGCACGATGTGGCCGCTCGAACTGCCCGTCTCGAGTCTGACGTGTATACTGGACGCCTCGGTCCGTGGCTTTCGGATTCGCTCCATCTTATCGAGCCGTTTCCCTCGGCTCTTGGCTTCGCGATGCCGCTGACCGGCGTGATATCGAGCGATGAAGTCCTCGAGTCTGGCAATCTCGGCCTGCTGGCGCTCGTAGCTCTCGACCTGCTGCCGGAGGAGTTCCTCCTTCTGCCGTGCGTAAGCAGTGTAGTTGCCGTGGTAGCTCCGCGTGGATCCCTCGTGGAGGTCCACGACCTTTGTGACGACGCGGTCGAGGAAATACCTGTCATGCGACACTACGAGCACCGCGCCGGGAAAGCCCTGCAGGAACTCTTCGAGCCACTCGCACGCCTCGATGTCCAGGTGGTTCGTCGGCTCATCGAGCAGAAGGACATCGGGTTTCTGGAGGAGCAGCTTGGCCAGCGCCGCACGTGTCTTCTGACCTCCGCTGAGCACGCCGACCGGTTTGTCCCAATGCGCCGGGCCGAGTCCGAGGCCGCTCAACGTGGACTTCACCTCGGCGTCGAATGCGTATCCCCCGAGCCGTTCGAACTCGTGCTGGACTTCACCGTACTCCGCAAGCAGGGATTCGATCTCAAGATGCGCGCTCATCGCTGATTCCAGGCGCCGCAGCTCCCGTTCGAGGTGCTTGATCTCGGTCGTCGCATTGGAGACTTCATCCACGAGGTTGCCGCCCCCGGATAGCTCGGTATCCTGAGGCATGAAGCCGATCGTCGTGCCGGGAAGGAGGTCCGCCGAGCCGCCGTCCGGGTCCTCCTGGCCCACGATCATGCGGAGGATGGTGGTCTTGCCCGAACCGTTCGGGCCGACGAGCGCGACCTTCTCCGACGCTCCGATGGTGAAGGTCACCTCGTCGAGCACGTCGAATCCGCCGAAGGACTTGCGGACACAGCTAAGCGAGATCAGGGCCATAGGAGGATGGTCGGGAGTGAAGGAGTCCTCGAGTGTCGGGTGTCCATCACTCCGATGCTCCCGTTAGTTGATATGCCGTCATAGCGAAGGCCGTGAGCGCCAGCCTTGCCCACGGCCCGATCCAGCGGTATCCTATCACAGAGGCATGGCGCTGTCAACGAATCTGCCGGAAGCAGGTCACTCCTGCTGGAGTGTGTACATTTGTTTTGGGCTCGTGTCTCGCGGACTTGATTTTCATCACTATGCCGCCAGCGCTTCCAGGGCTTTCTGGCGGGCGCGCTTCGCCTTCTGCGCGCGCTC